>JAPLPO010000170.1 GCA_026400155.1 Burkholderiales bacterium
CCAGCGATCCTTTCACTTACTTTGTTCAAGCCGGCGCCTTCAAGTCTGCCGCCGATGCAGACGCCCAAAAAGCCAAGCTTTCCATGATGGGGATTGAAGCCAAAGTGAGTGAGCGAGAACAAGCTGGACGCGCTATTTTTCGCGTTCGCAGCGGCCCCTTTGATGACAAAGAACAAGCTGAAAAAATCAAATCACGCCTTGACGCCAGCGGCATGGATGCCGCCTTGGTACGCGTGCAACGCTGATCAGGCCATCGGCTGATTGACCAACATCCCTATTGACTTGGAGCAACTTATGAAACGTCGCGAATTTTCTTTGGCTACATTGGGCACGGCTGCTGCTGTGGGTGCTGCGGGCACTTTAGGCACTGTAGGCCTCATGGGCCCCGCTTTGGCCCAAGGCCCTGCCAAGTTTGTGGCCGGCAAAGACTACATCAAGCTAGACCGTGCCATTCCCACAGAAACAGAATCGGGCAAAATTGAAGTGATTGAATTCTTTTGGTACAGCTGCGGTCACTGCAACTCTTTTGAACCCGCTTTTGGCCAATGGGTCAAAAATGCACCCAAGGATGTAGTGGTGCGCCGCATCCCCGTTGCATTCAGAGAAGACTTCGCGCCTCAACAGCGCTTGTATTTTTCTTTGGAAGCCATGGGCTTGCTCGATAAGTTGCATGTCAAAGTCTTCCAGGCCATCCATGGCGAGCGCTTGCCCTTGAACACCGACGCCAGCATTTTGAATTGGATCGAGAAGCAAGGTGTCGACAAAACCAAATTTGCAGACACCGCAAAGTCTTTTGGAGTGGCCAGCAAACTCAAGCGTGCCGTGCAATTGCAAAACGATTTCAAGATCGAAGGCGTCCCGTCCTTGGGCGTTGCTGGCAAATACTACATTGATGGTACTTCTGCAGGCAACATGGATCGGGCATTGCAAGTGACCGATTCTTTGCTGGTCTTGGTTCGTCAAGGTCGTGCCTGATTCAAAGCAGGTGTTGCACATATGCCCGCTTCGGCGGGCTTTTTTTTGTCATTTTTTCATCAAATAGGCTTGACTTCACTCTGACGACCTACAATCAAGCAAGATTCGCGCCTTTATGAAAATCAAGCTCAACACACTGCTCTGTCTTCTGGCTGCCGTCTTCACGGCGCAGATGGCTTTCGCCGAAAAAGCAGACCGAGACAAGCCCATGAACGTCGAGGCCGACAGCCTCAAGCACGACGACCAGCAACAACTCACCACCTTCACAGGCAAAGTGCTGATGACCAAGGGCACTTTGGTTCTGAAAGCCGCCAAGATGGAAGTCAAGCAAGACAGCCAGGGCAACCAAGTGGCCAGGCTGTGGGCCGAGCCCGGTGAACGCATTTTCTTTCGTCAAAAACGCGAAGGCGTCAACGAATACACCGAAGGCGAAGCCGAAACTGCCATTTACAACAGCCAAGCCAACACCCTCACACTCACCCAGCGGGCCGAATTGCGCTTGTTGCGAGGCACGGCAGTGGCAGACCGAATTCAAGGGCAACAAATTGTGGTCGACAACACCACCGAAGTTTTCTTGGTCGATGGCAAATCCAGTGCGGCAGGCAGCAACGCTGGCGGCCAGCGCGTCAAGGCCACCATCACGCCGCGCCCCAAAACCAATGAAGCAAGCGCGCCGGCCGCTGGGCCTGCATTAAAAAGCAGCCCTCGCACAGGAAGCGACAAGCCATGAGTGCGCAAAGTCTCGTCAGCAGTTTAGAAGCGAGGCATTTGCAAAAGTCGTACGGCAGCCGCCAAGTGGTGTTTGACGTCTCCGTCAAAGTTGAAAAAGGCGAGGTGGTTGGCCTGCTTGGACCCAATGGGGCAGGTAAAACCACATCTTTCTACATGATTGTCGGTTTGGTGCGCACCGATGGCGGCCAAATTTTGATCGATGGCGAAGACGTGACCCGCATGCCCATTCACCGCCGCTCGCGCATGGGCTTGTCTTATTTGCCCCAAGAGGCTTCCATTTTCAGAAAACTCACCGTGGCAGAAAACGTGCGCGCGGTCTTAGAGTTGCAACACGATGCCCAAGGCCTGCCCCTCAATCCAACAGACATCCAAACACGGCTAGATGGCCTGTTGAAAGATTTGCGCGTTGACCATTTGCACGACTCGCCCTCTTTGGCGCTGTCTGGCGGCGAACGACGACGGGTTGAAATTGCCCGCGCCTTGGCCACAGAGCCTCGCTTCATTTTGTTAGACGAGCCCTTTGCAGGCATCGACCCCATTGCCGTCATTGAAATTCAGCGCATCATTGCCTTCTTGAAAGAGCGCGGCATTGGCGTGCTTATCACCGATCACAATGTGCGCGAAACACTCGGCATTTGCGACCACGCTTACATCATCAGCGAGGGGCGTGTGCTGGCACAAGGCACGCCGCAAGACATTGTCAACAATGCCGATGTTCGCCGTGTGTACCTGGGCGAGCACTTCCGAATGTGATGGCTGAAAAAATATGAAGCAAAGCCTCTCCCTTCGGATGTCCCAGCACTTGGCGCTCACGCCACAGTTGCAACAATCCATTCGGCTGCTTCAACTCTCTACCTTAGAGCTGAGCCAAGAAGTTGAGCAGATGCTCGACGAGAATCCTTTTCTTGAACGCAGCACCGACGATGCGCCGCAAGAAGACTTTGGCTTGCCTGAAGCCGATGCGCGCGTCAGCTTAGGCGACCGCGTGTCTGAAGCCGCCAGCGACGCCAGTTCAGACTCACGCGATGCGGCCAGCGAATCTACGGCGTCGGTGTCCAACGACGAAGCGGTAACCGATGTGGCCGACAGCTGGGATGGTGATGGTAGCGTCGAGATAGCGCCCGACGACAGCGAATGGGGCACTGACGCAGGCGCGCGCAAGAACAACACCAACAACGACTCCGAGGGCGCAGACGCCATTGAGTTGGCTCGCGGCTTGGGCTCCCTCACAGACTATTTGCACCGACAAGCTTTGTCGATGCGCTTGTCCGAAATTGACCGCGCGGCTTTGCGTTTTCTCATAGAGTCTTTGAACGACGACGGCTACTTGGAAGACAGTCTCGAATCTTTGGCGCAAGGCTTGGCGGGCACCGACGACATTGAGCAACTCGAAGAATTGGTGCACCGCTTTACCGTGGCCTTGAGTTTGTTGCAGTCGCTTGAGCCTGTTGGCATTGGCGCTCGCGATTTGGGTGAGTGCTTGCGCATTCAACTCAAAGCCATTTTGAAAGATGAGCCCGACAACGAAGTGGCCAGCGTGGGTTTGAAAATTTGCGCACTGCCCTTAGAGCTCTTGGCCAAACGCGACTTCAAACGCTTGGCCGTGCAGTGTGGTGAAGACGAAGCCCTGGTCAAACAAGCTTTGACCTTCATCACGCGCCTAGAGCCCAAACCCGGCCGTCCTTTTGCCAACGCCGAACAGCACGTCATCGTGCCCGATGTCTTGGTCATCGGCACCCGCAAAGGGGGCGAGCCTCACTTTAGAGTGCAGCTCAATCCGGATGTGATGCCCAAGCTGCGCGTGCACGACATTTATGCCAACGCATTGCGCGGGGGCAAAGGCGAAGGCCATTTGGGTTTGCAACAACGGCTGCAAGAAGCTCGTTGGTTCATCAAAAACATCCAACAACGCTTTGACACCATCCTGCGCGTGTCCACCGCCATTGTGGAGCGCCAGCGCAACTTTTTCATTCACGGCGAACTGGCCATGCGGCCTTTGGTGCTCCGAGAAATTGCCGACGAACTCGGTTTGCACGAATCCACCATCAGCCGCGTCACCACGGCCAAGTACATGACCACGCCCATGGGCACGTTTGAGCTGAAGTTTTTCTTTGGCTCTGGCTTGGGCACCGACAGCGGCAGCGCAGCGTCTAGTACCGCCGTGCGCGCACTCATCAAGCAATTGGTGGCCGCAGAAAATCCCAACAAGCCCCTCTCAGACAACCAACTGTCTGAAATGCTCAAAGAACAAGGCATCGATTGCGCTCGTCGCACCGTTGCCAAATACCGCGAGGCGCTCAAAATTGCGCCTGCCAACTTGCGTAAAACTCTGTGAACTCGCTTCAACTCTTTATGCCTTGCGCCGCCGGCGTTGAAGGTCTGCTGGCCGATGAGGTCCATCAACTCACTGGCCTCACGGGCAACGATTTGCTCACAGGTCGGGGCGGCGTGATGGCCAACGCATCGTGGCGTGAAGCCATGCGCCTGAACCTGCACAGCCGACTCACTCAGCGTGTGCTCATTCAACTGTCGCAAACTTTTTACCGCAATGAAAAAGATTTGTACGATGCGGCCAGCGCTGTGGCTTGGGAAATTTGGTTCACCACCCAACAAACATTCAAAATCGAAATTACGGCACAGCACAGCCCACTTACCAGCCTGAACTTTGCTGCGCTCAAAATCAAAGATGCTGTGGCCGATCGCTTTCGAGACAAGCGTGGCGCGCGTCCCGACGTCAACACACAGTGGCCCGATGTGCGCATTTATGTGCACCTCACCACCGACAGCTGCACGCTGTACATGGACACGTCGGGTGAGCCTTTGTTCAAACGCGGTTGGCGCGAAGACAAAGGCGATGCACCCCTCAAAGAAACTTTGGCGGCCGCCATGTTGGCTGCCAGTGGCTGGGATGCGCATACCCCCTTGTACGATCCCTGTTGCGGCAGTGGCACCATTGCCATTGAAGCCGCGCAAATTGCCTGCGGCATTGCGCCCGGCATCATGCGCCGCTTTGGCTTCGAAAAATTGCTTCCCTTCCAGCCGCACGTATGGCATGCCTTGCAAGACGATGCGCGCGCACTTGAGCACGCGCCGACCGCCGAAATTCATGCATCGGATGTGGCCTTTCGCATGGTCGACTTCACGCAGCGCAACGCTGAGCGAGCTGGCGTCGGCCAAGTGGTGCAAGCGCGGGGCGGTGATGCACTTCAGCGCATGCCACCTTGCGAGACGCCTGGCTTCATGCTTCTGAATCCACCCTATGGCGAGCGCATTGAGGCGGCCGGTGTGGCGGGCGTTTCAAGCCGTGCGCGTGAAATTGCCGAAGGCGACGATGGCGGCGAGTTCTTCTCGCAACTGGCCTCGCATTGGAAAAAGAACTACAACGGCTGGACCGCTTGGATGCTCACACCTGACTTGAAGCTGCCCTCCAAAATGCGCCTCAAAGAATCACGCCGCGTACCCATGTGGAACGGCCCCATCGAATGCCGCATGTTTCGCTTCGACCTGATGAAGGGCTCTGTGCGTGACAAGCTCTGAGGTTCAAAACACATCCGCATTGAAAGGCTCAGCACAAGCCTGGGTGATCGATACCAACATCGTGCTCGATCTCTGGTTGTTTGAAGACCCTGCTACAGCACCCTTGCGAGCAGCCTTACAAAGCGGCCTAATTTCTCACCTGGCCACAGCCAGTATGCGCGATGAATTAGAGCGTGTGCTCACCTACCCCCACATCGTGAAGCGCATGGCCAAGTCCAATATCCAAGCTCAGCACATTTTGGATCGCTTTGACCAACATCGGTTGGCGGCAGAACCCGCGGCCAAAGCGCCCTGCACTTGCAAAGACCCTGACGATCAAAAATTCATCGACTTGGCGGTGGCGCATGAAGTGCCCTTGCTGAGCAAAGACGCCGCTATTTTGTGCATGAAGAAACGCTTGTTTCAAGCGGGTGTGATTTTGAATCCAGCTGCTCCAGCCTATCTTTCCACCCTATCCGCCCTATAAGCTCTACCCGCTAACTGAACACTGGAACACCTCATGACCGGCTTGCAACCCGAAGACTTTGATGCCCTTGACGACATCTTGGACGACCTGCGCACGCGCTACGAGGAAACACCGCAATGGGAATTTTGCGAAGGCTTTATGGTTGCTCTCATTTGTTGCCGGCGCGCCATTCCAGAAGCCGAATGGTTGCCAGTTTTGCTGGGACTTGAAGACGATGAAGGGGGCGCAGGTTTTTCAGACGAAGCGCAAAAAGTTAAATTCTTGAATCTGTGGCAACAGCGTTTTGACGAAGTCAAAAAAGCCCTGGACACCGAAATCAAAGCCCTCGACGAAGACAGTGCCTATGCGCCCGAAGTGATGGATGTGCGAGGCGCCATTGCCAGCCTGCCACCCGAAGAGCGCGCAGAAATTGCCAGCGAAGAAATCCCAGCCTTTGCACAGGTGTGGGCTTTGGGATTCATGTTCGTGGTTGAAAACTGGCCCGATGAGTGGGCCGCGCCGAAAGACAAAGATGCCGCGCAGTGGCACGACACGGCGCTAGAAGCCATTGTGGCACTCACGGAAGACGACACCGACGAACCCACCCTTTCGGCCCTCAGCGAAGATGGGCCCTTGAGCGTGAGCGAGTCTCGCCTAAACACCTATGGCGAAGCGCTTTGGGCAGTTTACGATTTGCGAGAAATTTGGCGGACCGTGGGGGCCCGCGTCACGCAGGTGATTAAAGAAGCTGCGCCGGGCCGCAACGATGTTTGCAGCTGCGGCAGTGGCAAAAAATACAAGAAGTGTTGTGGCGCGCACTGAATACATGAAGGCAGCCAAGGCAGCTAAGGCTGCCTAAGACTCCATAAGGGCGCTTGTTCAAACCATGAAAGCGCGAAGGCTTTCAACGGTAAGGTCTGGCAACTCTTCTGGAATGAAGTGACCTGAAGGCACTGCTTTCCCATTGACTTGCCCAGCGCATTGCGCTTGCCAAAGTTCAAGCGGCTTGAACATTTTTTGAACCACACCGCGGTCACCCCAAAGAACAAGCAAATCACACTGAATTTTTTGACCCTGCGCACGGCTTGTCTTGTCGTGATCCAAATCAATGCCCGCACTGGCCCTGTAATCTTCACAAGCGGTGTGCACGGCTGGCATCAAATCGCCCGGCTGTTCTGGCTGCAAATTCATGCTTCGCTCATATTCGGCCATGGCCTCTGGCTCAATGAAAGAAGTGCCGTGCGAACCCCAGCCACCCAACTTGGCGTGCAAGTAATGCAACACATTTCCGCCGATCATTTTCTCGGGCAAGGGGCTTGGCTGAATGAGATGGAACCAATGGTAGTAAGCCCGTGCAAAGTCCATGTCGGTGCGGCTGTACATGTCCAAGGTGGGGGCAATGTCTAGGACGCACAGCTTCAAAACTCGGGTGGGAAAATCAAGGGCCAAGCGGTGTGCAACGCGCCCGCCTCGGTCATGACCGCACACATAAAACTGATCGACATTCAGCTGATCCAACAAGCCCACCACATCTTGCGCCATGGCGCGTTTGCTGTAGTTGCTGTGATCGGGCAAGCCTGCCGCGTGGGAAGAATCGCCGTAGCCGCGCAAATCGGGCAGGACCAAACGATAGTTGTTTTTCAGCGCCTGCGCCACACGGTGCCACATGACGTGAGTTTGTGGAAAGCCATGCAACAACACCAACACAGGTTTGTCCATCTGCTCCAACCACCTGGCCGAAAAGCGCGCGCACACCACCACACCGTTCACATTGAACTGTCTTTTTTCAAAACCATCAAACCAGGTGCCGAGTGAGTCTGTGGTGGGTAGGTCGTTTGTACTCATGGCGGTATTTTCGCGTGTTGCAGCCCAGTTGGCAATCAAACTTTAGGCCGCATTTCGGCCAAATCGTTCCAGACGTCCTGTCTTGAGATCAAGCCTTTGCTGACCTCAAATCGATCGATGAATCGAATGTCTTTGAAGGCCGTGCCATCGGGCCATTCACCGCTCAAAACACCACGGCAGAAAACAACCGTTTTGTCACCTTGCCACGATTCATCGAAGCTCATGTTGGTTTTGGCGATGCTTCGATACCGAATGGCAGCCCAGGCCATTAATTCTGAAAGCCGAGACATGGACTGACCGCCTGGAAATGTCATTTGAAAATCTTCAGACAAACATGCCTGTGCCGCCGCCAAATCACGTTGCGACATCAACGCCAAAAATTGAGCCACGAGTTGGCAAGCGTCTGGCAACACAGCGCCACCTTGTTCAAACACGCGGCCATCACGGCGATACGTACTCACCTCTTGAATAAACACCGTGGTGCCTGCATCGCTGGCGTCAATCACAGATCGCGCTGTTTTGGCCAAGTTTTGAACCAGCCGGTGCTGGGCCTCTTCAGGGTAACCAGGGAGGAGTGTCACAGATATAACAGGCATGCTTTTTTCTCGCTGTATTGATTTTCAACCCATGGGCGCAACGCCAACAAATTTGGCATGCAGCACAAACGTGATCAAGGCCCAAAGTGCCATGCCACCCCCCAAGGTGATGAGGGTTGCGAACATCTTAGGCAGGTTGGTAGATTCACTTTCTGCAAGCAGCACACGGTCACGCGCACGCGCTGACCTGAAATTCAAAACTGCCCAGATTAAAAATGAGCCAAACAAAACAAGGTCAGCCAAGTTGCCGTTGGCCAGCAAGTGCGACAAGGCCCAGACCTTGACCGACAAAACCATGGGATGACCCAAACGCATTTTGAAATGGTTGCGCGGCACATAGGTTGCTACCAAGAGAATGCTCGACAACAGCATCAAGAGAATACTGATGTGTTTGGTAAAAATGGGCGGATTCCAAAGCGCCACCGTTTCAAGTCTGGCTTCGCCATAACCCACCAACAACAAATAAAAGCCCAAGAGAGAGACAAGGGCATGAACACCCTTGAAGGCTTTGTCGCCGTAGGCCTCGATGGTTCGATTTCGCCAGCCATCGGCCCAGATGCGAACAGAGTGCGCCCCTAAAAACAAAATCAGGCCCAATATCAACTGTGTCATTTGCCATCCTTTATGCGGTTTGAAGCCCCATTGTCTGAGAATTCAAAGCCATCATTTATTTCTGGAGATTAGTGTCTGGAGATTTGTTTCATGAGAATTGGCTTTTGCACCTTGCCCAAGGCACTTTTAGGCAGTTCATCCAAAAAGACAACTCGGCGCGGCAATTTAAAGCGTGCAATCTGAGCTTCCAAATGGGTCTTCACCGCTGCCTCAGTCAGTTGGCGGCCTGCCACTGAAGATGCACGAACCAAAACCAAAACAGGCACTTCTCCCCAACGTTCATCGGGCAAACCTACCACCGTACATTCAGAAAGTCCTGGGAATGTGGCCAATGCATTTTCAATTTCAGCGGGGTAAATGTTTTCACCCCCCGAAATAATCATGTCCTTGTTGCGACCCACAATTTGCAGGCAGCCATCAACATCCAAATACCCCATGTCGCCTGTACAAAACCAGCCGTCATTCAAGCCTTCGTCGCCACCTTGCGGTGCAGCACGCCAATATGCACGCATGAGGTTTGCGCCGCGAACGCGCACTTCCCCAATGGCCCCCTGATTGACTTCACGCCCGTCGGAATCTGTCAGTTGAAGCTCTAACTTGGCATGCGGCCAACCTGCAAAACCCATTCTTTGAATGGCATCTTGGAACTTCAAAATCACACTCACAGGCCCGGTTTCTGTGGTGCCATAGATTTGCCCAACAGGCACGCCTCGCGCATGAAATGTTTCCAAATAAGCGAGAGGCAAGGTGGACGAGCCCGCCATGATGCCTCGCAAACTCTTTAAATCTGCACTGACCCATTGCGCGTGTTCTAACACCGCACGCATTGTGGCGGGGACCAGCAGTGACAGTGTGGGGCGCTTGGCAAGTTCACCCTTTGAAACATCGGTCAGCCAAGCATGGGCATCAAAACGTGGGTGCAAATGCACAGACACGCCCTTAAGCAAAGCAGGCAAGGTTTGTATGCAAAGTCCACCCACATGAAACAGGGGCAAGGTGGACAACACAATGTCAGTGGCTTTGAACGCATGCGCCTCGTCACTGGCTTTGGCATTGGCCAGCAAGCCCACTTGAGTGTGCACAGCGCCCTTGGGCAGTCCCGTGGTGCCAGAGGTGTAAACCAAGAGCACATCTGACGCTTCATTGATAACAGGCAACGCAAGGTGTTTGGGCGAGGATGTGTGAATTAAACTTTCCAAACGACAACAAGGCAGCCCCTCTTTCGACAAACTGTTTGCAGCCTCGGTGTGCATTTCGTCGTGAATCAAAATGCTCGGCATGGCATCCTGCAGCACCGTTTGCAACTCAGGCAAGGCCAGGCGAAAGTTCAGTGGCATGAAGATCAGGCCCAAGCGCGCGCAAGCCACCAAGCTTACCAACTGCAGTTCATGATTCAAGCCTAGCCAAGCGACGCGTTGGCCCACTTCCAATGCGTGGGTCATTTGAAGGTGACCCGTGACACGTTCCACACGACGCCAGAATTTGGCAAAGTCAAAATCTTCTGTTTGACCTGGCATGCCAAATTGGATGGCCAACTTTTCAGGTTGCTTGTTGGCTAGCTCCCAAAAGCGTTGCGCAATTTTGGAACTTTCGCTCATTCGTCTTTTTCGCCCGCTTCGTACAGGGTTTCACGGCCTAAGCGGTCTAGGCACAACTCAGCCGTCCAAGGCAGCATCAAAGACCCGCAGCGTGCATCGCGGTACAAACGTTCGAGTGGCAAAGACTTGAGCATCGACTGGCCACCACAGGTCCGGATGGCCAAGCGCGCAATGTCTTGCGCATTTTCCATGATGGTGTATTGGGCGGCATAGGCCCGCAGACGAGACGATTTAGGCGGGTCAATTTTGGCGTCTTCAATGGCGCGCAAAAATAAGTTTCGCGTTTGCTCTAGCTTCACAAACATCTCGGCCACCGCAATTTGCTTGGTGGCAAACTGGCGCCGCTTGACGGGCCCAGTACCCGGAATTTCGCCGCGCAAATAAGCCACCGTGAAATCGTAAGCCGCTTGGGCAATGCCCATGTAAGTGGGCGACAAAGTCATGAACATGTGCGGCCAACGGCTGGCTGCTTGAAAATAAACACCTTGCGGCATGAGCGCTGCATCGTCAGGCACAAATACATCTTTGAAAATCAAATTGCGCGACACCGTGGCCCGCATCCCCAATGGGTCCCAATCACCCTCTACCGTCAAGCCTTGGGCTGTGCGCGGAATGGCCAGATAAAGTGTATCGCGGCGCGACAATTCGGCATCTGGTTTTTTCTCAGTGCAAAGCACGCCAAAGAAATCGGCAGCATCCGACAGGGATGCAAATATCTTTTTGCCATTGATGCGCCAACCACCTTCCACCTTCACAGCTTGAGTGCCAAAGGGTTGTGCGCCTGCTGCCGATGCGCCCCCTTCCGAAAAAGGCTGAGCATAGATAGCCCCTTCATTGACAACACGCGCAAAATGCGACTTTTGATGCACTCGATGCAAGGCACGTTGCTCAGGGCTCATGTCTAAATCTTCAGACAACATACCACTCCACATCATGGTGCACACGTGCATGTTGAAGGTGAGCGCGGTGGCGCCACACCATCGGCCAATTTCTGCAGACACCATGGCATAGGTGGCGTAGTCTGCGCCTTGGCCCCCATGAGCTTCGGGCACGCAAAGCGCCAGAAGCCCTGCGGCCTTCATGTCCTTGTAGTTTTCAAACGGAAACTGCGCGTCTTTGTCTAATTGCGCTGCACGAGGTGCAAATTTGTTTTTGCCCAAATCATGGGCCAATGACATGAGGCGTTTTTGTTTCTCTGTGAGCGGATAGTCATCGCCACAAATTGGCATAGTCGGCTTTGAAGCCACACTGGTCGTCATACAAACTTCCTCAACTCAAAAATGGCGTCTTAAAAAATTCAATATAGCATCGTGAAATGGCGCTTCATTTTCAAAGCCCATCAGATGTCCCACACCGGCAATACATTCATATTCGGCACCCTCTATTTTTTGCGCCATGCGCCGCAAAACTTCGGGTGGCGCTGTTTTGTCATGCTCACCCGCCAAGCACAAAGTGGGTACCTTGATGCTGGGCAGTGCGGCACGTTGCTCAAACTTTACCAACGCATTGATGGCGGCGCGATACGTGCTCGGCGGCACCGCCGACATGCAAGCATGCGCTAAGGCCAAGCCTGCTGGGTATTGTGCAAGCCTTGCGCCTTCTGTCAATGAATCAGGGCCCACCATGCCGGGAATCAAACGATTGGCCACGTCGGCCATGCTTTGGCCTGCATCCAAAGGTGCCAACCTTTGAGTCACAAATTGCCTCTGAAAATCGCCGTCTTGGTGACCAAATGCCGGGCTGCTGGCAGCCATCACCATGCCGGCAATGCGAGAAGGACAATGGGTGTAGGCTTGCAAAGCCACCATGCCGCCCATGCTGTGCCCCACCAAAACGGCTTTTTCAAGCTTGGCAGTATCCAACATGGTTTCGAGCGATGTTGCCAAACTTTCAAAACTCAGCGTGCCGTGCAATTGGCTGGTGCCATAGCCTGGCATATCCCATGCCAAGGCTCTGAAATCATGATCTGCAAAAAAATTAACCGAAGATTGAAAGCCTTTTTTGCCACCCCCAATGCCGTGCAAAAAGACCACGGTGGTTTTAGCATGGGAAGGACCCGCTTCTATCCAAGCCGGGCTGAGGGCACTCATAATGCCGCGCTTTCAAACACCGTCTTCACCAACTCGCCTTCTTGCACCACCATCTGGCCATCCAAGGCAATGCTGCAATGGCGCATGGGCAAATCAAAGTGACCTAAAGTGTGGCGCCCCGCCACTTCATTGGCACCTGTGGAGTACAAGAAGTTGCCAGCAAAGGCTCTTAACTCCGTGCCATTGCAATCTCGTTTGTCGTAAAACGTCATGGCGTCCCAACGCGCAGCAGGATTGAGACCAAATCCAACATGCGACACCGCGCAAGCGTCGCGATGCCCCTCCTTGTCAATCCATGCTTGGTAATAAGAGCGCATCATGTCAACGTCAACACCCTTGCCTTCAATGTGCATGATAGTGTCGTTTTCAATGCTGAGTTGAATGGTGTCACGCAAATAGCGTTTGAAAGTGAGGTTCACATCACCTGGCGCCATCACCAAAGTGCCATTGACACTGCCAGCCGCGGGAAACGCCAGCGCCAAACCACCTGGCCAATGCGAGACCATGCCTGGCTTGGCACAAAATCCCCAAACGCCGCCAACCACCGCAGACTTCAAATCAATGTGCAGGTTTGTACCGGCTTGCGATGTCACATGCATGTGTTGCGAACCGCGCATTTTTTTCATGGCTTGGCGAACCACCCCTTCAAGCGCAGCATCGGGAACGGTGCGCTCCAAAATTTCAGGGTGCTCGTTGGAGATCATGAACAGACGCGGCACCACGCCATCGGCCCCTTTCAAAATGGCAGGTAATTCAGGGGCATGCAGCATGCCCTCTACCGTGCAATCAACGATCAAGTTGGCGCGCTGCAAGGCAGCCACAACGGGTGCCAAGTTTTGAATCACATCGGTGGCACCCGTCGATCGGATGGGGGCAGGCGCGCTCAAGGCGGGTGTGGGCAAGCAAACTTCAAAGACCTGGGCGCCCATGCGCTGCAAGGCTAGTCTGGCCAAGTCAACGTTGACACGTCTCGACTGGCTTTCTGTCAGCAAGGCCACCACTTCGGTGGGCTGCACTTTGCACAATTCAAAAGTGCGCTCAAATGCGGCCAACCAACGGTGTTCAATTTGCTCAATCAACATGTTTACTCCTTGCGACTACCCGCCACTTTAGGCTGGGTCAGAATGACTCTCGCTGCATTATGCAGAAACTCATTCTCAAGGCTTGACCGCTGTGACCTCAATTTCGACCAAGGCGCGGTCTTCTACCAAGTCAGCCACCTGAACCAAGGTCATAGCGGGGTAGTTTTTGCCCATCACCTCTTGGTAAACCTTGCCTAGCTCGCGCCCCCGAGCCAAGTATTCTTGCTTGTCTTTGACATACCAGGTCATGCGCGCCATGTGCTCAGGGCCAGCCCCCGCGCAAGCCAGCGTGGCCACAATGTTTTGCAGTGCTTGCTTGCACTGTGCCACAAAATCATCGGTCTCAAACTGGCATTGGCCATTCCAGCCAATCATGCCCGCGACAAACACCATCTCACCCCGCGCAGCAATGCCATTGGCATAGCCTTTGGCAGGTGCCCAGCCTTCAGGCTGCAGAACGTTTAGCATTCCATGTGACATCGTGTGCTCCCTATTTTTCTGAATTGAAGGCCTGCGCTTGCTGGCGCAATTTGAAACGCTGCAACTTGCCAGTTTCGGTGCGCGGCAAGGTTTCGCAAAACACCACTCGCCTTGGGTATTTGAAGGGTGCAATGGTTTGCTTCACAAACTCTTGAATTTCTTTTTCCAATTCGGGGGCGCCTGTGAACCCAGCTTTCAAGACCACAAAGGCCATGACCACCTGGCCACGCTCTGCATCAGCTGCACCCACCACGCCACATTCGGCAACCGCAGGGTGCTGCATCAGCGCCCCCTCTACTTCGGGTCCTGCAATGTTGTACCCCGCAGAGATGATCATGTCGTCATTGCGGGCTTGATAGCTGAAATAGCCGTCGGCATCCATCACAAACGTATCGCCGGGTAAATTCCAACCGTCTTTCACATAATCTTTTTGGCGAGGATCGTCTAAGTAACGGCAGCCCGTGGGTCCTCTGACAGCCAAACGCCCCACCTTTCCAGGCGGTACCGGCTGCATGTCTTCATCGACAATTTGCGCTTGATAGCCCGGCACTACTTTGCCAATGGTGCCAGCGCGCACTTCTTGACCAGCGCTAGAGATATAGATGTGAATCACCTCGGTACCGCCAATGCCATCGGTCATTTCGATGCCCGTGGCTTTTTTCCACAACTGACGGGTGGCATCGGGCAAAGCCTCGCCCGCCGAAACGGTGTGCCGCAATGATTTCAAATTGAATGCGTCTGGCTTTTCAGCAACCAGCATTGCCATCTGGCGGTACATGGTGGGTGCGGTGTAGCACTGCGTGGCGGCGTATTGCCCAATGGCAAGCAGCAAACTTTCAGGGGTGTATTTTTCTAGCAGCACAGCACATGCGCCATAGCGCAATGGAAAGGCCAACAGGCCGCCCAGGCCAAAGGTGAATGCAATAGGCGGTGTTCCGCAAACCACCTCGTCTGGACCCATATTGAGCACGTGCTTGGGGAACAAATCGCACATGGCCAAAACATCTCTGTGGAAATGCATGGTGCCTTTGGGCTGGCCCGTGGTGCCGCTGGTAAAGGCAATCAAACAGACATCATCGCGGCTGGTGGACACAGTCTCAAACGCCTTGGCATGCTTGGCCATGCGCGCCTCAATGCCCGCATCATCTGTGCTTCTGAACCACAACACCTGTTGCAGCGATGGGGCAAATTGCGCATGGGATGGGTTGCTGCAATGGGCCAGTTCTTCAGCCAACGCACTGTCACACAAAGCCGCCTTGACCTGAGCTTTGTCCAAGATTTGTTTGAGTTCTGAGGCTCGAAGCAAAGGCATGGTGGGCACTACCACCAAACCCGCCTTCAATGCCGCCAAAAAACACGCTGCCATCATGGGACTGTTGCCACCGCGCAGCAGCAAACGCTCACCCGATTTCAAACTCATGTCCTTAACCAGCACGTGGGCAATTTGATTCACCTTGGTTTGCAATTGAGCGTATGTCCAGGCTATTGCACCACTGGCATCAAGTCCACGCACAGCCGTTCTATCGCCACGGCCTTGCGTCACATGCTCATCCAACAAGGCTTGTACACAATTGAGCTGCTCTGGATATTGAACTTCAGGCCGATCAAAAACAAACACGGGCCACTGATCTAGAGGCGGCAAATGGTCGCGCGTAAAAGTGTCAGTGTGTGATGAAGGCGCTAATGATTGACTCATTTCAATCCTCACTTCAGTAATTCACGACCAATAATCAACTGCTGAACTTCTGTGGCGCCTTCGTAAATGCGCAAGGCTCTAATTTCGCGGTACAAAGACTCCACAATGCAGCCTTTTTTAACGCCCATACCCCCATGCATTTGCACGGCCATGTCGATAATTTGCTGTGCATTTTCTGTAGCGGTCATTTTGGCCATGGCAGCTTCTTGGGTGATGCGATGTCCTTGATCACGCAGCCATGCCGCTCTGTAGGTGAGCAGGGTGGCGGCATCGAGCAGTGTGGCCATTTGCGCCAACTTGCTTTGCGTAATTTGAAAATCAGCCAAGGTCCCGCCAAACATCTTGCGCTGCTTGGCCCACACAATCGATTCATCCAAAGCTCTGCGCGCAAAGCCAAGCGATGCAGCAGCCACTGACGTTCTAAAAACATCCAACGTGGCCATGGCCACTTTGAAACCCTCGCCTGCAGCACCAATGCGCTTGGCATGCGGCACCAGCACATGGTTGAAATGAAGTGTGGCCAAAGGATGCGGCGCCACCACATCAATGCGCTCTGCAATTTCTAAACCGGGGGTGTTGGCATCCACAATGAAGGCGCTGATGCCTCTGGCGCCTGGCGCCTCGCCAGTGCGCGCAAACACCACATAAAAATCGGCAATGCCGCCATTGGAAATCCAGGTCTTGAAACCATTCAAGCGATAGCCTTCAGGGGTTTCAACAGCGCTGCATTGCATGGCCGCCACATCGGAGCCTGCATCTGGCTCGCTCAAAGCAAACGCCGCCAAGGCTTCGCCTTTGGCCACGCGCGGCAAATAAGCCGCTTGTTGCGCTGGCGTGCCTTTCAGGCTGATGGCCCCAGACCCCAGGCCCTGCATGGCAAATGCAAAATCGGCCAAGCCGTGATGCCAAGCCAACTCCTCGCGCAACAAACAGATGGTGCGTGTGTCGATCACCTCGGCGGCACCGCCATGCAAGGTGCCTGCAATGGCGGGCTTTAGCCAACCGCCTTGACCCAAGGCTTTGACCAAGCTCACACATTCACGGTCAATGGCCTCGCGTGATTCATCGTGCGCATGCCATTGGCCAAACTGCTGCGTGCTCCATTGTTGCAAGTTGGCTTTGAATTCTCGATGCGACGCATCAAAAAAAGGCCACGCCAAATGAGCGGCTGAGTTCATGGTCAGTCTCCTTGAAACACTGGTGTTTGCTTGGCCACAAAGGCGTGATAAGCCCTGTGAAAGTCGTTGGTGACCATGCAAATGGCTTGGGCTTGCGCCTCGGCTTCAATGGCTTCATCCACCCCCATGTTCCATTCTTGTTGCAACATTTTCTTGGTCATGCCGTTGGCAAAGGTGGGGCCGCTTGCCAGCATGTGGGCCATGGCTTGCGCCTCGCTTAAAACAGTTTCGGGTGTGCACACTCGGTTGTAAAAGCCCCAGCGCTCGGCCTCTTCACCTGCCAAACCTCGGCCTGTGTAAAGCAATTCTGAAGCCCGGCCTTGGCCAATCACACGGGGCAACAAAGCACATGCCCCCATGTCACAGCCAGCCAAGCCCACCTTGTTGAATAAGAAATAGGTTTTGCTGCGGGCCGTGCCATAGCGCAAGTCAGAAGCCAGTGCCAGCAAAGCACCAGCACCTGCGCAAATGCCGTCGATGGCAGACACAATGGGTTGCGGGCAAGCCCGCATGGCCTTGACCAAATCGCCCGTCATGCGCGTGAACGCCAACAAGCCTGGCATGTCTAATTTGGTCAGAGGCCCAATGATTTCGTGCACGTCCCCCCCTGAACAAAAATTGCCACCCGCACCTGTCACAACCACGGCATGCACATCGTCGGCGTAGCCCAGTGCGCGAAACAAATCGCGCATTTCGGCGTACGAGTCAAATGACAAGGGGTTTTTTCGCTCCGGCCTGTTCAAGGTGAGTGTGGCCACACCGTCCTCCACTTCAAACAGCACGTGTTCAGCTTGGTAGTTGGCCAGCTTGTTGTTGTGGCGCGGCAGTTGCTGTGGCTGGCCAGGCAAGTACTTTTGACTCATGACGTCTCCTCTTGTTTCTGTAAATTCTTTTTCAGGGCACCTAACAAGGTGTACAACTGATTTTGTTGGTTGTTGGACAAGCCAGAAAACAAGTCGGCCACCCATTCCTCATGCGCAATGGCCATGTCGGTGAATGCGGCACGACCGGCTGGAGTCAACTTGACAGTGAACGACCGGCGATCGTTCAAACCCACTTGGCGCAATACCAGCTTTTCTTTTTCAAGTTGATCGACGATGGTGGTGATGTTGCCGCCAGTCACCATCATGCGGCGCGACAACTCGCCCATGCTCAAACCATCTGGATCTCTTTCGAGTTGCGCCATCAAATCGAAGCGGGGCAGCGTGATGTCAAACGACTCGCGCAACTTTTGCCGTATTTTGTCTTCCACCCGTGTGGTGCAAGACAACAAGCGCAACCACAACCTCAATGAGGCGTGGTGATCGGCGTGGGCTCTAAATTCATGATCCACACTCAGCACTGAAATCGAAGGGCTAGTCATCACATCGTCTCCCCGCCATCAACGGCAATGGATTGGCCATTCACCGAAGCAGCAGCGCTGCTGCACAACCACAACACGGTTTGCGCCACTTCATCGGGTTGAATCATTTTCTTTTGTGGGTTGTGCGACACCAAGGCTTCACGCGCTTGCTGTTCTGTTTGGCCTGTTTTGGCCACAATGTTGGCAATCGATTCGCGCACTATGTCGGTCTCTGTAAATCCCGGGCAAACAGCGTTTACGGTGACGCCCTTCTTGGCCAACTCCATGGCCAAGCTGCGGGTTAAACCAATCACGCCATGCTTGGCTGCTGTGTAGGCAGACACATAGGCATATCCCTTCAAGCCAGCGGTGCTGGCAATGTTGACAATGCGGGCCGCTTTGCCACTGGCGCCAGCAGCCAGCAAATCGGGTAAGGCTGCCTGAATACACAAGAAGCTGCCGGTGAGGTTGACGTTGAGCATTTGTTGCCACAAAGTCAAATCTGTTTTGGCAAAGGGCTGGCTCAGTGCTTGACCCGCGTTGTTCACCAACACCTCCACTGGGCCCAGCGCTGCACGGTTAGACTGCCAAGCGGCTGCAACCGATGCCGCATCGCTCACATCCATGGCACTGCAGTGCACCTTCAGATCAGGGTAAATGCCTTGCAATTCTGCCGCTTTGGCTTGCAAGGTTTGAAGGTCTCGGCCCGACAAACTCAAGGCCGCACCTTGGCGCGCAAATGCCAATGCAAGTGCAGCACCAATGCCACGGCCAGCGCCAGTGATCCACACGTGCCGCATCAGTTTTCTCCTTTGGCTGCGGCCGGCGTTGCACTGGCGGCGGCCATGGCTGCGGCTCGTTCAAAGTTGGTTTCCATTTGCCGCTTGCCAGACACATACGCCTTGTGCCAATTCAAATCGGTGTAGCCAATGCGGGCTGCTTCTTGCAGGGTCCATGAGGGGTTGGCCAAGTGCGGGCGAGCCACTGCGCACAAGTCGGCACGGCCCGCCGCAATGATGCTATTGACATGATCCGCTTCCGAAATGGCACCCACAGCAATGGTGCGCACACCGGCTTCATTGCGAATGCGATCGGCAAACGGGGTTTGAAACATGCGGCCATACACTGGCTTTTCGCGCTTGTCCACTTGGCCTGACGAGCAGTCGACAAAATCAACGCCCGCTGCTTTGAAGTGTTTGGCAATTTCGATAGCGTCATCGACGGTAATGCCGCCCTCCACCCAATCGTGCGCAGAAATTCGCACCGACATGGGCTTGTCTTGCGGCCACAACTTGCGCAGCGCCACAAAAACGGCCAAGGGAAAGCGCAGTCGATTTTCCAAGCTTCCCCCAAACTCATCGGTGCGCTGGTTGGTCAGTGGCGAAATAAAGCCAGACAACAAATAGCCGTGCGCGCAGTGCAGCTCCAGCCAGTCAAACCCTGCTTGGGCGCCCCGCTCCGCTGCAGTTACAAAGTCTGCCAACACCGCATCCATGTCTGCACGAGTCATCTCGTGCGGCACCTGACTCTCTCCGTCCATATAAGGCAAGGCCGATGGCGCCATCAAAGGCCAGTTGGATCCATCGCGCGCCCCATCGCTCAATGGCATGTCAATGCCATCCCAGGCGCGGCGTGTTGAGCCCTTGCGGCCTGCATGGCCCAACTGCAAGGCCATCTTGGCATCCGACTGGGCATGCACCAAACTCACAATGCGCGCCCATGCGTTTTGCTGTTCGTCATTCCACAAACCCGGACAACCCGGCGTGATGCGGCCTTCGGGTGAAACACAAGTCATCTCCGTGAACACAATGGCCGCGCCACCCACCGCCCGAGCGCCGTAATGCATCAAATGAAAATCACCAGGCACACCGTCTACGGCCGAATAGGTGGCCATGGGCGACACCATCACGCGGTTCTTCAAAGTGATGCTGCGAGCCTGCAATGGCAAAAACATAGGCGGCGTTGACTTGGCGCGCGAGCTGTCATCAAAGCTTGCCAGCGCGGCCATGAAACGTTCGTAAGCCGCTACAAACTCAGCATCGCGCAGTCGCAAATTTTCATGCGAAATGCGTTGGCTGCGGGTGAGCAAGGAATAGGCAAATTGTTGCGGTGGCAAATTGACATAGCGCGCCACATTCTCAAACCACTCCGTAGAGTTGCGCGCTGCATTTTGAATCTTCAACACCTCAATGGAGCGCGTCGCTTGGTAGGCGCTCATCACTTCTTGCATGCCCTTCACACCGTGCCCAACACGCTCAAAGGTATCGGCCAACTCAATGGCATCTTCCAGCGCCAGCTTGGTGCCAGAGCCAATTGAAAAGTGTGCGGTGTGTGCAGCATCTCCCATCAACACATATGGCACAGAGCGGCCATCTGCGGTGGTGTCCCAGTGCACCCACTGATCGCAAATGACCCGCGGGAATTTGATCCAATGCGCCGAGCCACGCAGGTGCTTGGCATTGGTCATGAGGGGGTTGCCATCCAAGTACTTGGCAAACAACTTCTCGCAAAATGCCACCGACTCCTCTTGGGACATTTGCTCAAACCCCGCTGCCTTCCAAACAGGTTCTGGCGTTTCCACAATGAAGGTGGAGGTGTCGCCATCAAATTGATAGGCATGGGCTTGAAACCAACCGTGCTCGGTTTCTTCAATGGCAAATGTGAAGGCATCAAACAGCTTGCGCGTGCCCAGCCACACAAAGCGGCAATGGCGCTCATCGATGTCGGGTTTGTAGGTGTTTTCAAAACGGGTGCGAACCCTAGAGTTGATGCCATCACACGCAATGACCAAGTCGGCTTGGTACAGGGCACCGATGTCGGCATGGGCATCCACCTCTGCTTCAAACACCAATTCAACGCCCAAGCTTTCACACCTCTTTTGCAAAATATTGAGCAAGCGCTTGCGGCCAATGCCACAAAACCCGTGCCCTCCTGATCGCATGGTTTCGCCCTTGAAGTGCACTGCAATGTCATCCCAGTGGTTGAAGGCGCCCAAAATTTCTGAAGCTGTGACAGGATCTGCCACTTGCAACCTCGACATGGTGGCATCAGAAAAAACCACGCCCCAGCCAAAGGTGTCGTAAGGCTTGTTGCGCTCCAGCACGGTGATGCGGTGTTCAGGGTGTCGCAACTTCATGAGCAGCCCAAAATACAAGCCTGCTGGCCCGCCGCCCAAGCACACGATGTTCATGATGAAGTTCCTTGTTTCAAGCCCGACCTGCAAATTGTTTTGACTTCAATAGTTGAAGCTTGAAATGATTATGGGCAATCTGATGAAGCGGGTCAAGGGCCCAAAAAAAAGCAGCTTGAAAAAGCTGCTTGGGAGGGTTTTATTGGTTCATGACCGTGATGCTGATCCGCCTGTTGCGCGGGTCTTTGGGGTCTTTGGCGTTGTAGGGCGCCGTATCGGCCACACCTTCAATCTTGGCAAATCGATTGCCCGGTATGCCTTTTTTCTCAATGATCTTGCGAGTTTCCTCGGCACGCTCGGCGGACAAAGACCAGTTGTTTCTGTCATCGGTGTTGGCAAACTGCACGCTGTCTGTGTGCCCCCTAATGGCCACTTTGTTGGGCAAGGCGGCCAGTGTTTTGGACACCTCTGCGATCAAGGCCTGGGCTCTGGGTGTCATGGTGGTGGTGCCCAGGCCAAACATGGCGAAGTCGGCTTTGTCGATGATCTCTATGCGCAAGCCATCTTGGTCGCGGGCAAATGAAACCTGATCTTTGAGTTTGTCCAGCCTAGGGTTCTTCGCCATGGCCTCTTTGATTTCTTTTTCCAACTTCTCAAAGTTGGCGGCGTCTGCAGCTGCAGCAGCAGCTGCGGCTGCGGCGGCTGCAGATTTTTTGCCTGGATCGCCATCTTGCCCAGACTCTTTGCTGTCTGCGCCATTGGGCGATGGGTCGTTTTCTGTGGGGCCACCTTGCGAACGCGGCGTGACCATGTTCAAGGCACTGGTTTGCTTGGCAGAGAAAGGAAAACCATCAGGATCAATGACCGAGCGGCCGCCCAACATACCGTCGGAGCCGGCCAATTTACCCATGGTCACATTGCTGTGCGATGTGGGCTTGAAATAGTCGGCAATGCTTTTGCGTTGGTCGGCATTGGACGCACCCAACAACCACATCAGTAAGAAGAAGGCCATCATGGCGGTCATCATGTCGGCCAGCGCAATTTTCCAAGCACCGCCGTGAGCACCGCCGTGCCCATCGTCCATGATTTTTTTGATGGTGATGCTGGGGGCAACCACCACAGGCGCATCGACATCCGCCTCTTCTGGAATGAGGGGGGCAACTTCACCCTCGGCCTCTGCTTGCGCGTCAGCCGGCGCCTCAGCCGCTAGGGCTTGGGCTTCTTTTTCGGGCGCTTCTAAAACTGCCTCAGCCATGGCTGTTAGCCCCCTCGCAAGCCATCAAACACTTCAGCAAAACTTGGCTGATTGTGGTGACTGATACCCGCTCGCGCAGCCTCAATGATCAGGGGCATGGGGTGGCCGTGTAAGGTGCCAATGATGATTTGTTTCACCACTTTGTAAATTTGACCTTCATCGTCAATGATCTGTGCCAAGCGCGAAGCCATGGGTTCAATGAAGCCATA
>JAPLPO010000205.1 GCA_026400155.1 Burkholderiales bacterium
GAAGTTGGGCATGGAGGCTTCAGGCATTGTTGAAGCGGTGGGCGAGGGTGTCACGCACCTCAAGGTGGGCGATCGTGCTGCCTATGCCAGCCAACCCCCCGGCAGCTACTGCGAAGAGCGCGTCATGCCCGCCAAGTGCGTCTGCAAACTGCCCGACGATATTTCGTTTGAAACTGGCGCCGCCATGATGCTCAAAGGCCTCACCGCGCAGTACTTGCTTATGAAAACTCGCCCTGCAGAAGGCTTGCAAGCAGGCGATCATGTGCTGTTCCATGCTGCTGCCGGCGGTGTGGGCCTCATTGCTTGCCAATGGGGCAAAGCATTGGGCTTTCGCATGATTGGTACCGCAGGTTCGGACGACAAATGCAAACTTGCTTTGGCCAATGGCGCTGAGCACTGCATCAACTACAGCACCGAAGATTTCTTGCCTCGTGTGAAAGAGATCACGGGTGGCAAAGGTGTGAAAGTGGTTTATGACTCTGTGGGCAAAGACACTTGGGACAAATCGCTTGAATGCTTGCGGCCCTTGGGCTTGATGGCAAGTTTTGGCAATGCCTCGGGTGCCGTGGCACCTTTCGCGCCAGGCATGTTGGGCGTTAAAGGTTCTTTGTATGTCACGCGTCAAACCTTGTTCAGCCACATTACTTCGCGTGAAAGCACGCAAGCCATGGCAGATGATTTGTTTGCTGTGGTGCAAAGCGGCAAAGTGAAAATTCACATTGACCAAACCTTCCCGCTGGCCCAAGTTCAAGAGGCACACCGCGCCTTGGAAGCCCGCAAAACAACGGGTTGCACCATTCTTACCCTGTGAGAATTATTTACCTCGCCTCACGCGCAGCAGCTCATCCAAGATGAGCAAGCCTGCGCCGAGGGTGATGGCGCTGTCGGCCACATTGAAGGCTGGAAAGTGCCAGCCTGCATAGTGAAAATCGAGGAAGTCAATCACGTGGCTGTAAAGCACACGGTCAATCACATTGCCAACTGCACCGCCTAAAAGCAGTGACAGGGCCAAGCAAAATAAAGTTTGACCTGCATGCGTGCGCAGCAAGTAAATCATGACCAAGGCTGCAACAGAGCCTAGCCCGGTAAAAAACCAACGCTGCCAACCGCCGGCATCTGCCAGGAATGAAAACGCAGCACCTGGGTTGTGCACTCGCACCATATTGAAAAAAGAAGTCATGGGCAAACTCTCGCCCAATTGAAAAGAGCCAACCACCGCAATTTTCGTGACTTGGTCTAATAGCAGGGTAATAAGTGCAACGCCCAACCAGAGCCAGACCCCTGAGCCTGATTTGAATGCACTTTTACTTTTTGCCATGGTGTGGAGTTGACTTGAATTGATGTGAGTTAAATTGATTTGAGTTTGAAGGCAATGGCATGCTTCAAGCAAACAATCGCTTTTCACCTTCACCATGCAAGTTGCTGTCGCAGCGTCCGCACAGCGTGGGATGCGCAGGGTTCACGCCCACATCGGGCGCATAGTGCCAGCAACGCTCGCATTTGACATCTTCACTCACAGATACGTTGGCCAACAAGCTGTCTCCAGCCTCCAAAATGAGTTGAGAGGTGATGAATACAAACTTCAAATCATTGCCCAAACTGGCCAGCAGGGCGTGATCTGTGGGCGCTGCTTGCAATGTCACGCATGCTTGTAGAGAGGCGCCTACCTTGCCGTCGGCTCGCAAGGTTTCAATGTCTTTGTTGACCTGATCGCGAATTTCGCGAATGCGGGCCCACTTGGCTAGCAGTGCTTCGTCAGGTGTGCCTAGGTCGCTGAAGGTTTCCATGAAAATCGACTCAGAGCTGCCAAAGGTTTGCCAGGCTTCTTCTGCAGTGAAGCTCAAGAAGGGGGCCATCAAGCGCAGCATGGCGTGGGTGACGCGGTACAGCACGGTTTGTGCAGAGCGACGTGCCAATGATTTGGGTGCGCTGGTGTAGAGACGGTCTTTGAGCACGTCCAAATAGAATGCGCCCAAATCTTCAGAGCAATACACCTGCAACTTAGACACCACAGGGTGGAACTCATACACCTTGAAGTGGGCCAAGATGTCGGCTTGCATTTGCGCTGCGCGGCTTAGGGCAAAGCGATCAATTTCCAACAAATCGGCATCGGCCACAGCATCTTTGGCGGGGTCAAAGTCGCTCACGTTGGCCAACAAGAAACGCAATGTGTTGCGAATGCGGCGATAAGCATCGACCACGCGGGCCAAAATTTTGTCGTCAATGTTGAGGTCGCCAGAGTAATCGGTGGAGGCCACCCACAAGCGCACAATTTCTGCGCCCATCTTGTCGGTAATCTCTTGCGGTGCCACCACATTGCCCAAGCTCTTGCTCATTTTGCGGCCTTGGCCGTCGGTGGCAAAGCCGTGGGTTAACAAGCCCTTGTAGGGCGCGCGGTCGTAGAGTGCACAACCTAGCAACAAAGAGCTGTGGAACCAGCCTCGGTGTTGGTCGTGGCCCTCCAAATACAGGTCGGCTTCGGGACCTGCGTCATGAAAAGGCTTGCGATCGTAGGCATCTTTGTGGCTGCCGCGCAGCACGTGTTGGAACGTAGAACCAGAGTCAAACCAAACTTCTAAAATATCGGTGCTCTTGGTGTAGTTGGGCGCATCGGATGCCCCCAAAATTTCTTCTGCTGTGACGCGGCTCCAAGCTTCAATACCACCTTGTTCAACGATGTTGGCGGCTTGGTCCATGATTTCCATGGTGCGGGGATGTAATTCGCCCGAGTCTTTGTGCAAGAAGAAGGGCACGGGCACCCCCCAGCTGCGCTGACGTGAAATGCACCAGTCAGGACGGTTGGCAATCATGTCGCGTAAACGGGTTTTGCCGTTTTCGGGATAGAAGTTGGTTTGGTCGATGGCATCGAGGGCCAGCTGTCGCAATGTCTTGGGCGCTTTGTCTTGGGTGAAGACGCCAGGGCCTTCGTCCATGCGCACAAACCACTGCGCCGCTGCGCGGTAGATGACGGGCGTTTTATGACGCCAGCAATGTGGATAGCTGTGGGTGATGCCATAAGTGGCCATCAAACGATTGCTCTCGCCCAACACTTCAATGATGCGGGGGCAGGCTTTCCAAATGTTCATGCCACCAAACAGGGGCAGGTCTTCGGCATAGCTGCCATTGCCTTGAACAGGGTTCAAGATGTCGTCGTAAGCCAAGCCATTGGCCACGCAAGAATTAAAGTCATCCACGCCGTAGGCGGGTGATGAGTGAACAATGCCGGTACCGTCTTGCGCGCTCACGTACTCGGCCACATAAACGGGCGAGAAACGTTTGTAGCCTTCATGCACATCGTACAAAGGATGTTTGAAATTCAAGCTGCCCAATTTGTCGCCAGTGGTGGTGGCCACCACTTGGCCTGCCAACTTGTAGCGCTCTAAACATTTTTCCACCAAAGACTCGGCCAAGACCAACAAACCCTTGTCGGTATTCACCAAGGCATAAACCAATTCGGGGTTTACGTTCAGAGCTTGGTTGGCTGGCAGGGTCCAAGCGGTGGTGGTCCAGATCACGGCAAAGGCAGACTTGGGGGCGCTTTCTTGACCTGGCAAAGTGGCCAAGCCAAAGGCCTTGGCCAAAGCTGTGTTGTCAGCCGCTTCAAAGGCCACATCGAGGGTGTCGCTCTTTTTATCGGCGTATTCAATTTCAAATTCAGCCAATGAAGAACCGCAATCGAAGCACCAGTACACAGGCTTCAAACCGCGGTAAACAAAGCCGCGTTCAATGACACGTTTGAAGGCACGAATTTCACCGGCCTCATTGGCAAAGTCCATGGTGCGATAAGGACGTTCCCAATCGCCCAACACGCCCAAGCGTTTGAAGTCTTCGCGCTGTTGGTCAATTTGTTCAGTGGCAAAGGCGCGGCTCTTGGCCTGCATGTCGTCGCGGCTGAGTTTGCGGCCGTGCAATTTCTCAATGGCGTTTTCGATGGGTAAGCCGTGGCAGTCCCATCCAGGAATGTATTGCGCGTCAAAGCCGGCCAGTTGCTTGGACTTGACGATCATGTCTTTCAGCACTTTGTTCAAGGCGTGACCAATGTGCAATTTGCCATTCGCGTAAGGGGGGCCGTCGTGCAACACAAACAAGGGCGCGCCTTGGCGGGCGACGCGCAGTTTTTTGTACAGGCCCTGGTCGCTCCATGACTTGGCCCAGGCAGGCTCACGCTTGGGCAAGTCGCCGCGCATTGCAAACGCGGTGTCGGGCATGTTCAGGGTGGCGCGGTAATTTGTTTTTTGTTCAGACATTGTTCAAAGCGTGAGGGTGTAGGGGACTTGCTAAGCCTTTTGCTTCGCGGCAAAAAATGCACGCGCATCGTCACAGTCCTTGTCAATGCCCACAGTGAGGGCGTCCAAGCTGTCGTACTTGAGTTCGTCGTGCAATTTGTGCAGCAAGTCAACTCGTATGATTTTACTGTAGCCCCCTTCCAGCCCCAATTGGGTGGGCCAGTTGAGGCAATGCGTTTCTAGCAGCACTCGGCCGCCGTTCACGTCGCCAGGGTCTAGGGAGGGGCGAATACCCAAATTGGCCACGCCCGGCAGGGCTTGGGGGCCTAAGCCATGGACTTCGACAGTGAAAATGCCACTGGCCGCAGGCTTCCAGTGACTAAAGCGCAAATTGAGGGTGCGAAAGCCGTCTTCAGCGCCCTCCGTAGAGGCGCCCAAGCCTCGTCCCAATTTGCGGCCGTGCACCACATGGCCACTGATGCTGTAAGGGCGTCCCAATAGGCGGGCCACACCGGTCATGTCGCCCCTTCCCAGGGCATCTCTAACGGCGGAGCTTGAAACCCTCAGGCCATGTACTTCGTAACTGTTCATGCGGGCCACATCAAAGCCTAAGCGCTGACCTGCGGCATCGAGCATGGCGTAATCGCCAGCGCGCTTGGCGCCAAAGCGAAAATCGTCGCCCACCAAAAGGTACTTCACACCCAATCCCTTGACCAAAACAGATTGGATGAAGTCTTCGGGGCTTTGACTGGCCAAGCGCTCGTCAAAGGGGAGCACAACGACTTGATCGATGCCGCAACGCTCGAGTTCCAAAAGTTTGTCACGCAATGTCGCAATGCGGGCGGGCGCCATTTCAGGCTTGTTGTGCAATTTGGCAAAAAAATCTCGAGGGTGTGGCTCAAAGGTCATCACGCAGCTGGGCACGTTGCGGTGAGCAGCTTCGTTTTTCAACAGGGCGAGCATCGCCTGGTGGCCACGGTGGACACCATCAAAATTACCGATTGTGAGAGCACACTGGCTGGCTCTGTTGGGGTGGTTAAAACCGCGAAATACCTTCATGACTGCTTTGTCTTTTTCTCGACTTCCATAGGCTCTATTGTGACCGAGCTTGTTGACAATAAAAAAACCGCCTCGAGGGCGGTTTTTCTGAGTCTGCGCCTTGAATCAACAAAGCGACAACTTGGTTCAGCCATCAGGCAAATACACCAGCAGTGTCTTGCATGCTATTGGATACTTCACCCAAATGGTGCAGGGTGTCGCCAAAGGTCATTTCCAGCTGCGTCAATTTCTTGAAGTAGTGACTCACGATGTATTCGTCTGTCACCCCAATGCCGCCGTGCAATTGCACCGATTGTTGGCCCACATAGCGCATGGAGTTGCCCAGCTGGTATTTGGCGCGAGCCATGGCTTGGTGACGCTCGGCTGCTGGCGCATTGAGTTTCAAGCTGGCGTAGTAGCTCATGGAGCGGCCCAGTTCCAATTGCATCTTCATGTCGGCCACGCGATGACGTAACGCTTGGAAGGTGGCAATGGTGGTGTTGAATTGCTTGCGTGTGTTCATGTAGTCCACGGTGATGGCCATGGTTTTGTCCATCACACCGACGGCCTCAGCGCAAGCGCAAGCAATGCCAATGTCGACGGCATGGCTTAGCGCTGTTTGTCCGTCCAGGGTGATCAAGCTGGCAGGGCATTGGTTGAGTTTCAGCTCTGCCGCGCGGGCACCGTCTTGAGTGCCGTAGCCAGTGGTGATGCAGCCCTTTGCGTCTTTGACTACCAGGAACAAGGCCAGTTTGCCAGAGGCCATAGCAGGAACCAAAAAAGCATCGGCATGATCGCCCACGGTCACCAAACTTTTGGTGCCCGTTAATTGCCATTGACCATTTTTTTGTTGCGCTTGTGTATCGCATTTTTGGGTGTTGTAACGCGATTTGCGCTCTTGGTAAGCCAAGACCACCACGGCCTCACCGCCAGCCACTTTGGGCAGCCACTCGGCTTTCAAAGTATCGGGTGCATAGCCTTCTAAAACAGCGCCGCAAATGAGTGCTTGTTGAATCGGCTCCATCACAATCCCTCGGCCCAACTCTTCCATCACCACCATGCCTTCAACAGGGCCCATGCCCATACCGCCGTGGTCTTCGCTCACATACAGGCCGCACAGGCCCAGTTCTGCAAGCTCGGTATAGGCTGCGCGGTCAAAACCGCCAGCACTGGTAATTTCGCGGCGGCGCTCAAATGTGTAACCCTTGTCCACCCATTTGCGCACAGCGTCGCGCAGTTGTTCTTGGTCGTCTGAAAAATCGAAGTCCATGTCCTGTCCTTGTTGTTTCTTTTGCGGTTAACTGAATTAACCCAAAACTACTTGAGCCACGATGTTGCGCTGCACTTCATTGCTGCCACCGTAAATCGTGGTTTTGCGCATGTTGAAATAGTTGGCTGCCAAAGGCGCGTTGGCCACCTCGTGGCCTGGGAAGTCACCCTGCCAACCGGCATCCATGGCTTCAAAGATGAAGGGCAGGCTGAAGGGGCCGGCGGCCAACATCATGAGTTCGGTGTAGCGCTGTTGAATTTCACTGCCCCTGATTTTCAAGAGGCCTGCAATGTCGAGTGAGTTCTTGCCAGATTTTTCGGCAGACAAGACACGCAACACCAACATTTCCAACGCCACAATGTCCACTTCGAGCTTGGCAATTTCATCGCGAAAACGCATGTCATCGTACACGCCTTCGGTTTTGGCGATGCGCTTAAGACGTTCCAGTTCACGCTTGGCGCGGTTCACATCGGCAATGTTGGTGCGCTCGTGGGCTAACAAATGCTTGGCGTAATTCCAGCCTTTGTTTTCTTCACCAATGAGGTTTTCGGCGGGCACTTCGACATTGTCAAACCAGACTTCATTGACCTCGCATTCGCCGTCGAGCAACTTGATGGGGCGGACCGTGATGCCTGGGGTCTTCATGTCGATCAACAAAAAGGAGATGCCGGTTTGGGGCTTGCCTTCGTTGCTGGTGCGCACCAAGCAAAAAATCCACTCGCCGTATTGGCCCAAGGTGGTCCAGGTTTTTTGACCGTTGACGATGTACTTATCGCCTACACGTTCTGCACGTGTTTTGAGGGAGGCCAAGTCGGAGCCGGAGCCTGGTTCGCTGTAGCCTTGGCTCCACCACACTTCGCCACTGGCAATGCCCGGCAAGAAGCGTTTTTGCTGTTCGGCATTGCCAAAGGCCATGATCACTGGCGCCACCATGACCGGGCCAAATGGCACCACGCGGGGCGCACCAGCCAAGGCGCATTCTTCTTCGAACAAGTGCTTTTGCACGGCGGTCCAACCTGGGCCGCCAAATTGCTCTGGCCAGCCCCAACCAAGCCAACCCTTTTTGCCCAGGATCTTGGCCCAGCGCTGCAAGTCTTCGCGGCTCAGGCGCATGGCGCTGTGCACTTTTTGTGAAATGTCGGCGGGTAAATTTGCCTTAACCCATGCGCGAATTTCCTCGCGAAACGCGAGCTCTTCGGGTGTGAATGCCAAATCCATGAAATGTGTCTCCGGTCAAAGCCAGTAAGTAGAGAAAGATGCGTTTTTAGCACGACCGTGCGCAAATGCGGTGTCTTCGCTGCGACAAATTGCAATTTACCGGGCGTGAGCAGGGATAATCCCAGTGTGAAAAACATTGTGATTCTGATTTCTGGTTCTGGCTCCAATATGGCAGCCATTGTTCAAGCTGCGTATCAGCAGCGTTGGCGAGAGCGATTTGGCATTCAAATTGCGGCTGTCATCAGCAACAAGGCGCGTGCTACTGGCCTTGAATGGCTCCAATCGCATTCAGAGTTTGCAGACATACCAACACAGGTGTTGGAACATGCGCAATTTGAGTCTAGAGAAGATTTTGACCAAGCTTTGCTGAAGCGCATCGATGTGCATGCTCCCCATTTGGTGGTGCTGGCTGGATTCATGCGAATTTTGACCCCTGCATTTGTGGCGCATTACACCGGCCGACTGATCAACATTCATCCCTCCTTGTTGCCAGCCTTTACAGGTCTCAACACTCATCAAAGGGCCATCGATGCCGGATGCCAGTTTGCAGGTGCCACAGTGCACCAGGTTACGCCAGAGCTAGACCATGGACAGATATTGGCGCAAGCCGTGGTTCCTGTTCTAGAAAGAGACACAGCCGAAGACTTGGCGGCCAGAGTGCTGACCCAAGAGCACCTGATTTACCCTGTGGCTGTGTTAGATTTTTTCAGGCTTCAGGAAGCTTCTCGCCCAGCCAAGTAAAACGCGGTTGCACCACGCCATCGATGTTGACACTCTCGTTGAACATGGCAGCAGGACGCACCCACAGGCCATGCTCACCATAAAGCGCTTTGTACAAGGTCATGGACTCCAACGATTCGCTGTGCCTCACTGTTCCGAGCACTTGGTACAACAAATTTTTGTAATGGCGGTAGTAGCCAGGTGGGGTGATGATCAATGGGGGTAAGGTTTCTTCTTGCATGAACTTTCTCGAATGTGTGATGCAGTGGGACAATAGCGCTTATGCATCCTAAAGCCCTGTTAGACGCCTGCGCCGAATTGGTCAGGCTCACCCTCCAATTTAACCATCCCGCCGATGCGGTGGTGTCGCGTTTTTTCCGTGACAACCGCCATTTGGGTCCGCGTGAGCGTGCCACCTTGTCCGAAACGGTGTTTCAAGTCCTGCGCAAAAAACTGTTGTTTGAGCACATGGCTCGCTCAGGCAGTGGCGCCAAAGAAAGACGCCTGGCCATTCTGGGCTTTGCGGGTCCCCGCGACTTTGTCAAAAGCGCTCTCAACGACACCGAAAAAAAATGGCTCGACATGTGCGACAGCATTCAGCCATCCGACTTGATGTCGCAGCACATTCACAACTTGCCCGATTGGTTGGCGCGTCCGCTCAAGGAGCAATTGGGTGATGAGTTTGAAGCCTTGGCCAAGAGTTTTCTGGAGCCGGGCACTTTGGATTTGCGCGTCAACGACCTGAACGAAAAGCGCGCAGACGTGCAAAAGGAATTGACTGCAGCGGGCATTGTGTGCGAGCCCACGCCATACTCGCCTTGGGGCTTGCGTTTGAAGGGCAAGCCTTCGTTGGCCAAAATCAAAGCCTTTGAACGCGGTGCGATTGAAGTCCAAGACGAAGGCTCTCAGTTGTTAGCGCTTTTGCTTGACGCTCACCGCGGTGAAATGGTGGTCGATTTTTGTGCAGGCGCAGGCGGTAAAACGCTGGCCATTGGCGCCTCTATGCGCAATACGGGCCGCTTGTATGCCATGGACACCTCGGCACATCGCTTGGATGCTCTGAAGCCTCGCTTGGCACGAAGCCAGTTGTCCAATGTGCATCCTGCTGCCATTGCGCACGAGCGGGATGACCGGGTCAAACGACTGGCAGGCAAGATCGATCGAGTGTTGGTGGATGCGCCGTGTTCGGGCTTGGGCACCCTGCGTCGCAATCCCGATTTGAAATGGCGACAAAAGCCAGAGGGCATTGCCGATGTGGCCACCACCCAAACGGCCATTTTGGACAGCGCTGCACGCTTGCTCAAATCGGGGGGACGCTTGGTCTACGCCACTTGCAGTGTGCTGCCTCAAGAAAATGAAGACATCGCCAATGCGTTTTCAAAGTCACACCCCGATTTTGTAGCCCTGCCTGTCATGGATGAACTCACTCGCTTGAAAGTGGCCAATGCTCAGAGCTTGTGCCATGGCGATTTTTTGCGACTCTGGCCACACCGGCAAGGCACCGATGGATTCTTTGCGGCTGTCTGGGTTCGAAAGTGAAATCTAAAGCGCTAACTTTTGACCTTATTCCATGAAATAACTGTCAATTTCAACTCGAAAAACTTAAAATAACAGGATTGCCTTGAAGGGCATTCTCACTTAGAAAGCGACTGCATGTTGTTCATCGACTCGGCTGTATTTGACGCAACCATTGACTGGCTGGCCAATGGCCTTCTGGACTTTTCCGGCTGGCAAATTTTCTTTGTCATTTTGGGCCTGACGCACGTCACTATTGCCAGCGTGACCATTTTCTTGCACCGCCACCAGGCTCACAGAGCTTTGGATTTGCATCCTTTTGCGTCTCACTTTTTCCGCTTTTGGCTGTGGATGACCACGGGCCAAGTGACCAAAGAGTGGGCTGCCATTCACCGCAAACACCACGCCAAATGCGAACAAGCCGAAGATCCACACAGCCCCCATGTGCATGGCATTAGAACGGTCTTGTTCAAGGGCGCAGAGTTGTATCGCAAAGAATCCAAAAACAAAGAAACTCTAAGCCGCTATGGTCATGGCACACCCGACGACTGGATGGAGCGCAATCTGTATTCGCGTTTCTCGTGGCAAGGCGTGGCATTGATGTTAATCATCGATGTGGCCTTGTTTGGCGCCTTGGGCCTCACGGTCTGGGCTGTGCAAATGGCTTGGATTCCCATCACCGCGGCCGGCATCATCAATGGTGCTGCACATTACTGGGGTTACCGCAATTTTGAGGCGCATGACGCCAGCGCCAACATCTCACCGTGGGGCATCCTCATCGGCGGCGAAGAATTGCACAACAACCACCACACGTATCCAACTTCGGCCAAGTTGTCGGTCAAGCCCTACGAGTTCGATCTGGGATGGGCCTACATTTGCATCTTGCAGTTCTTTGGCTTGGCCACTGTGAAAAAGAAACCACCTGTTTTGGCTTATGGCGAAGTTCGCCCTGTGGCCGATGAAAAAACATTGGAAGCCTTGATCGCCAATCGCTACGAAGTGATGGCCGGTTATGCCCGTCAAATGCGCACGGTGTTTCGTCAGGAAGTGGCCAACGCCAAGTTGGACGCCAGCATTTTGAAAGTTGCTTCACGTTGGATTCACCGTGATGGCGATAAGGTGCCGGCAGAAGCACAAGCCCCCTTGAGTGCTACTCTGGCTGCCTACCCTGTGCTCGACAAAATGTTGGCCATGCGCGAAGAGCTGCGTCAAATCTGGCTCAACACATCCCACAACCGCGAACAACTCGCTCTTGATTTGCAAGCCTGGTGCAAACGCGCTGAAGACAGCGGCATAGCGGCATTGCAAGAATTCTCCACCAAACTTCGCGCTGCTCGCGCGTAATCGATTGGGGTAGCCAATTTAATTGGGGTCAGATCAACATTAATTTGGTCATTTAAAGGGGACAAAGACTAAGGGGGGCTTCCTCATACTGGAGTACCAGAAATCGTTCAGCCCCCCTTAGTCTTTGTCCCCTTTAAATGGAAATTAATGTTGATCTGACCCCAATTAAATTTCTCCGGCAAAAAAAAAGCCCGCAACAGCGGGCTTTTTCTATGGGTTCAAGCTGAATTACTTCAGTTTGATTTCCTTGTACTCAACGTGCTTGCGAGCTTTGGGGTCGAACTTCATGATCGACATTTTCTCGGGCATTGTTTTCTTGTTTTTGCTTGTCGTGTAAAAGTGACCAGTACCAGCTGTAGATTCCAGCTTGATTTTTTCGCGTCCGCCTTTGCTTGCCATGATGGTGCTCCTGTGAGGGTTTAGGCTTGACCGCGTTCACGCAGGTCTGCGAGAACGGCATCAATGCCATTTTTGTCGATCAGGCGCAAAGCGGCGCTGGAAACGCGCAGGCGCACCCAACGGTTTTCGCTCTCTACCCAGAAACGGCGATATTGCAGGTTCGGCAGGAACCGGCGCTTGGTTTTGTTGTTGGCGTGGGAAACATTGTTTCCGACCATAGGGCCTTTGCCCGTTACGTCGCAGACGCGTGCCATGTGGACACTCCGATACTTTTATAAACAGCTGGTGCCAGATGAGTTTTGCGAAA
>JAPLPO010000006.1 GCA_026400155.1 Burkholderiales bacterium
AGATCAACATTAATTTCCAATCAGTGAGGGCTGAAGGCAAGGGGGGCTGAACGATTTCTGGTACTCCAGTATGAGGAAGCCCCCCTTGCCTTCAGCCCTCACTGATTGACCAAATTAATGTTGATCTGACCCCAATTATTCTTAGCGAACTCAGAACGATCAAAGTCCGCCCAAACTAACCCACAAAAAAGTATTTTCTAACGCCACCAAATTGGCACGCTGCTCATTGTTGGCAGCCCCGCCATGCCCACCCTCTATGTTCTCGAAATAAAGAACATCATGGCCCTGCTCCATCATCCGAGCAGCCATTTTGCGAGCATGCCCAGGATGAACACGGTCGTCGCGCGTTGAGGTGGCAAACAGCACCTTGGGGTACTTCACACCTTTTTTGACATTTTGATAAGGGCTGTACTGGCTGATGTAAGCCCACTCATCGGCTTTGTCAGGGTTGCCATACTCTGCCATCCAACTGTTGCCGGCCAATAGCTTGTGATAGCGTTGCATATCCAGTAAGGGCACACTGCACACCACAGCACCAAACAACTCTGGCCGCTGCACCATGACTGCGCCCACCAACAAGCCACCGTTGCTGCCGCCCATGATGTCTAAATGTTGTGGCTTGGTAATGCCGGCTTTGATCAAATCCTCGGCCACTGCTGCAAAGTCGTCATAGCTTTTTTGCTTGTTCTGCTTCACAGCGCTTTGGTGCCAAGACGGACCAAACTCACCGCCACCGCGTATGTTGGCCACCACAAAAACACCTCCGCGCTGAAGCCACGTGGTGCCCCAACCACCGCTGTAAAAGGGTGTCATTGAAATTTGAAAGCCCCCATAACCGTATAAGACGGTTGGGTTGGTGCCATCGGTTTTTGCGCCTTTGGGATACACCACAAAGTAAGGCACTTTGGTGCCGTCTTTTGAAGTGGCAAATCGTTGCTCTGTGCGCATGCCTGTGTTGTCAAAGAAAGTTGGGTTGCGCTTGAGCAACTCGCGTTCGTCGCTGCCGGCCTTGCCCAAGTACAAACTGGCTGGCGTTAAAAAATCGAGGTAAGACATGCTGTAGTGGTTGGCCAGCGGGTCGTCTTTGACAAACGGGTCGTGCATGCCCACTGCGCCCAATGCCCCTGGGAATGGCGCTTTCACTTCGCGGCGTTGCCACTTACCACCAAGGTATTGCAACTCTTCAATGCGACTGGCAACGTTGTCCATGATGTTGAGCAACACAAAATCGCGAGTAATCGAAGGACCGCCACGCGACAACGAGCGTGTTGCGGTGGGCTCAAACAGCACCTCAAAGTTGCGCTCACCTTTCATCAAAGCATCAAATTGGATGGCCAGCAAACTCCCTGATTTGAAAGTTTTATTTGCAGCTTTTAAATCACTCTTGAGCAACAAGAAAGCCCATTCGCGCCGCCACGACAGCGTTGCGTCGCTGGGCTTGTCAATCTTGATCAATTTGCCATCGACCAGCAGATTGATTTCGGTGTTGTAAAAGTCTGTCGATCGACCAAAGATGATTCGCTCAAATCCGGGCGTTTTGTCGACGGTGGCAAACGCTGCTACATCACTTTCTTTGCCCTCATACATCACCTCCGCTTGGGCCAGCGGTGTACCGCGCGTCCATCTCTTGATGATTCTGGCGTAGCCGCTTTGCGTCATGCTACCGGAGCCAAAATCGGTACCCACATACAAGGTGTTGATGTCCACCCAATCGAGCTGCGACTTGGCTTCTGGCAAGTTAAAGCCATCTTTCACAAACTCTCGTTTGCCGATGTCAAACTCACGCGATACTTTGGCATCTGCACCGCCACGCGATAAGTAAATGAGGCACCGGTTGTATTCAGGCGCCAAACAGTCTGAGCCACCCCATACCCAGTTTTCTTTTTCAGCTTGCCCCAGTGCATCGAGGTCTAGGAGCACGTCCCATTTGGGCTCAGCTTTGCGGTATTCATCCAGCGTGGTACGGCGCCAGAGTCCGCGCGGGTTTTTGGCATCGCGCCAGTAGTTGTAAAAGTAATCGCCTCGACGAGTGATGCCTGGAATTTGATCTCGGTTGTTGAGAACGCCCAATACTTTGGCCTTGTTTTCTGCAAACACCGGCACTGCTTGCAGTTGCGCTGTCGAAACCGCATTGCGCTCACGCACCCAAGCCAAGGCCTTGTCGCCCTGCACTTCTTCTAGCCATAAATGGGGATCGGTGAGCGCTGAATTCACGGGTTGAGCCTTTACAAAAAATGCACACACAAGAGCGCCCACACCAACAGCAGAACGCAAGCAAAAAATAAAACGTTTGGACATCACCACAAACTTCTCCAAAAAAATAATTGGGGTCAGATCAACATTAATTTCCAATCAGTGAGGGCTGAAGGCAAGGGGGGCTGAACGATTTCTGGTACTCCAGTATGAGGAAGCCCCCCTTGCCTTCAGCCCTCACTGATTGACCAAATTAATGTTG
>JAPLPO010000179.1 GCA_026400155.1 Burkholderiales bacterium
TCGATCAGAAGAATTCGCATGTTCAATTCATTCAAAAAGACCTTTGGTCAGGTCGTAGTCAGGTCGTTTAAAGGATAAACAGTGGATGAGCATACGACAATTGTTACTTTACGCTGTTTGTTTGGCCAATCTTTCCTTGGCTGCACAAACCATCCCAGCTGCCCATCCTGCTACAGCGGGAACACTTTCCTTGGCCCAGGTCTTAGAGGCGGCCAAGTTGAACGCAACGGCCAGAATTTCTCAGCAAGACCTCGCTGCGGCCAAATCTGACATTTTGTCTGCCAACAGGGCGCCACTGCCCATTTTTTCTGCCAAAGCCACAGATCCAGCTAACAGCTCAAGCGGCGCAACTGGGGCGGGTTTGCCAGCTGGCAATTTTCCACGCAGGACATACAAGTCTTTGGGCTTGGACTGGACCTATGAACGAGGCGGCAAAAGAGCCCTGCGGACAGAAGCGGCACAACTCAATGCACAAGCGGCGCAAGCAGAGTATGCAGAAACCCAGATCCTGCAACAAATGATGGCCAAAGATTTGTACTTTGACCTGCTGTCTGCGCAAGAGCGCACGCAGCATTTGAATGCCATTGCTGTAGCCGCCGAAGCCACTGCCAATTCAGCCAAGGTGCGGAACAAAGCGGGAGACTTGTCTGCGCAGGACATGATGCGAGTCGAAATTGATGCTGAGCGAGCCATGTCAGATTACAGGAAATCTCTGCTGGATGAAAAACGTGCCAGCTTGAACCTGATCCAGAGTTTAAGCATGGCCTCGGCTCAGACCGTCGTCCTGAGCAAGGATTGGCCGCAAGTTTCAAACATGCCCCTGCAACAATCGCAATCGCTGAATGATTGGATTTCGGGCAGACCCGATGTGCTTGCTTATCAGTTGCGAGTGCAAGCCTCGCAAGCCCTTCTTGAGAATGCCAAAGCGCTTGGCAAGATTGATCCCACGATAGGCGTGTCTGTCGACAGCAACCCCAGCACGCAAAAACGCCTGACCGAACTCAGGGTGCAGTTTCCACTGCAAATGAAAAGCACTTATGACGGTGAAATTGGCCGTGCAAGTGCACAGTACTTTCAAGCGCAGACACAGTGGGAGCAGGCCAAGCTCAACGCAGAAGCTGAATGGCAAAGTATGCGAGAGGCCTATGCAACTTCCATGGCGCGCCACACAATTTACGTGCAAGATATCTTGCCACGCGCCCAAAAAGTCTTGGCTCAGGCCGAACTGGCGTATGCCAAAGGTGCCATCCCTCTGGTCGACTTGCTTGATGCCAGACGCACCCTCAAAACCTCGCTGCTTGAAGCCTTGGAAGTCCAAGCTGAGCACGCAAAAACCTTTACAGCTTTACAGCTTCGTGCACCTAAGCCTTGAAGCTGTGCATGCCCCAATTTTCAATTGTTTGATTTGTAGACTCACGTGAAAAATATATACCTTCCCCTTTTGCTTTCTGTCATTTTGGTCGGCTGCTCTGAGGGGCCGCCTCCCAAAGTTGCAGAACCTCAGCCTATCCTGCAAAACGAAGAATTGAGATTTCCCGCAGGAAATCCACAGCTGCCCTTGTTGGTCACAACAGCTGCCAAGCCTGCTGAGGCGATACCCATCGACTTGCCAGCGCATTTGGTTTGGAATGAAGACCGCACTCAGCGCATTTATGCACCGCTAGCAGGTCGTGTCGCCAGCATTCACACCGACCTTGGAAGACCGGTCCGCAAAGGCGATACCTTGCTCAGCTTGCATTCGCCAGAATTTGGTTCTGCTCAAGCAGATGCTGCAAAAGCCATGGCAGATTTTCGATTTTCAGAAAAAAACTTGCTGCGACAAAAAGAGCTGCTTGACGCTGGCATCGTGGCACGCAAAGATTTTGAACAAGCCGAGGCCGATACCCTGCGGGCAAAAGCGGAAGCGGACCGCGCCATTGGCAGAGTCAATGTCTACGGTTCCCACAGCATGGTGAACCAAAGGCTTGCTCTGACCAGCGATCTGGCGGGCATCGTGGTTGAGAAAAATGTCAATCCAGGTCAAGAGGTTCGACCTGAACAGTTTGGACCAGGCGCATTGGCGTTGTTTGTGATTTCAGATCCTTCCAGTTTGTGGGTGCAGATTGACGCCCAAGAAGCTGACCTGAACGCTCTCAAGCCAGGTGCTAGTTTTGAATTGATAGTGGCGGCTTTGGATGGCAAAAAGTTCAAGGGTCGGGTCGTGGCCTCTGCCGACATGATTGATCCCAACACACGAACCATCAAAGTGCGTGGACTGATTGAAAATCCAGATCGCGTTTTAAAAGCTGAAATGTTGGGTACTGCCCGTGTCAACCGAAACTTAGGTCAAGGCTTGGTGGTACCGGCCAGCGCGGTATTGTTGCGGGGTACGCAACACCTGGTGTTTGTCAAAAAAGGGGCCGATATTTTTGTACCCCGTATTGTCAAGCTCAGTTATATCGGCAGCCAAGTGTCTATCGTCTCAAGTGGTTTAGAAGTCAATGAAGAGGTGGTCAGCGAAAACAGCTTGTTGCTGGCCAGAGAGTTCCGTATTGCTGAAGATGCGGCCAAGATCACCGCTGCTCAAAATGCAAAGTCGGCTGATTCCAAATGAGAAAAATAATTCACTACGCTTTACACCAGCCACTGTTCATTGTGCTGGGCACAGTGCTGTTTGCCATGGCGGGTTTGTTTGCCTTCAAAACACTTTCGGTTGAAGCTTTTCCCGATGTTACAGACACTCAAGTGACTGTGATTGCGCTGTATCCTGGCCGAGCCGCCGAGGAGGTTGAAAAACAAGTCACTTTGCCCATTGAAGTGGCTTTGTCAGGTGTACCCAATTCCATTCGAATTTTTTCACACACTCAATTTGGTTTGTCGTTCACCGTCATTACCTATGACGACAAAGCCAATGTGAATTTAGTCAGGCAACAGGTCAATGAACGTCTTCGTGGCGTTGATTTACCGCCAGGTGTCGAGGCCAATATCGCTCCCAATGCCACCCCAGTGGGTGAAGTCATGCGATACCGCTTAAAGGGCGATGGCAAAACCACGACTGAATTGCGAACCCTCCAAGATTGGGTGGTCGAGCGGTCGATCCGACAAGTTCCAGGTGTGGCCGATGTGGTGGCCATGGGCGGATTCATCAAACAATACGAGGTGCAGCCAGACCTCGATAAGCTGCGTGCCTACAAACTCAGTTTTCAAAATCTCTTAGATGCCTTGGGCCGTGGCAATGCCAACGCAGGCGGCAGTTATGTTGCGCAAGGCTCACAACAATTTGCCATTCGGGGCATTGGACTGCTGAGATCTGCAGAAGACATTGGCCAAATTGTGGTCACCTCACGCAACGGTACACCTATTTTGATTCGCGATATCGCTCAAGTGAAAGTGGGTGCAGTGCCGCGGCTGGGTACAGTTGGTCAGGACACAGATGACGACATCGTGACCGGCATCATTGTGATGCGCAAAGGAGAAAACCCAAGTGAAGTTCTAAAAAGCATCAAAGTCAAAGTAGAAGAGTTGAACTCACGCACCTTGCCCAAAGGCGTCCAAATTGTGCCATTCTATGATCGCACTTGGCTGATGGACAAAACCTTGTCAACGGTGTTCAAGAATTTGGTAGAAGGTGCTTTGTTGATCTCTTTGGTCTTGTACATCTTCTTGTCCAATTGGCGCGCCAGTTTGGCCGTGGTCTTGGTTATTCCATTGGCATTGTTGTCGACCTTCTTGGGCCTCAAAATCATGGGGGTGCCTGCCAACTTGCTCAGTTTAGGCGCCATGGACTTTGGCATCATTGTCGATGGCGCGGTGATCGTGGTTGAAAACATCATGCACCGCTTGGCCGAAAGCAAAAAGGACATGTCGGAGAGCGAGCGGCGTGAAGTCATCATCAATGCCACCAATGAAGTGGGACGCCCTACTTTGTTCTCCATGCTCATCATCATTGCTGCGCACATTCCAATCTTTGCACTAGAACGCCATGAAGGTCGCATTTTTCAACCGATGGCGCTGTCGGTGACCACCGCTTTGGTTGGCGCTTTGGTTTTTTCATTGACCTTGGTGCCCCTGCTCACCTATTGGATGTTGCGCAAAAAATTGCCGCATGGCGACAATCGAGTTGTCACTAGCGCCAAGCGTATTTACAAACCCATATTGGCTTGGTCTTTGACTCATCGCAGCAAAGTCGTTGCCATTGCTTTGTCTTTGTTTGCAGTGGCCATGGTGGCTGCATCGCGCTTGGGTTCAGAGTTTTTACCTGAACTCAACGAAGGCACCATTTGGGTGAATGTGCGCTTGCCCTCCAGTGTTTCCAACAACGAAGCAACACGCATCTTGCGAGAAGTCCGCTTGGCCTTGTTGAAAGTACCTGAAGTGCGCACCACGGTTTCAAAGGCGGGTCAACCAGAAGACGGCACCGACCCTAAAACCATCAGCATGGCAGAGGTCTTTGTCGATGTGAAGCCACCGGAAGCATGGCGAGTCGGTTTAAGCAAACAACAACTCATCGATGAGATGGACCGCGCCGTATCTGCTTTACCAGGCATGGAGCCCACTTTTTCTCAGCCGATACGCGACAACGTTCTTGAATCTATCTCACAAATTGACGGCCAAATTGTCATCAAGGTGGCTGGCGATGACTTGGTTGAATTGAAACGTTTGACCGAGTCCATTCAGCGTGAAGTCAAGCAAGTTCAAGGTGTATACCGTGCAGAAATTGACCGTGCAGGTGATCTTCCCCAATTGGTGATTGACATCAGCCGGGAACGGGCTGCACGCTATGGTTTGAACGTGAGCGATGTGCAGGACGTCATCGAAACAGCATTGGCGGGTAAATCAAGTACCCAAATTTGGGAAGGCGAACGCAAATTTTCTGTCACCGTTCGCCTTCCAGAAGAGCGTCGCAGCATTGGCAACTTGGCGGGTATTTCAATCGCGACACCTGATGGGGGTTACACCAATTTAGGTGCAGTGGCTGACATTCGGGAAACAAGTGGTGCCATGAACATCGCACGAGAAGCAGGTCGTCGAACCATGGCCATAGGCATCTTTATCAAAGACCGCGACATGGGCTCTGTTGTGGCTGACATGAAGACACGTGTTGAAAAAAATGTCACTATCCAGAGTAACTACAACATCAGTTGGTCCGGCGAGTTTGAAAATCAAGAACGTGCCATGAAGCGTCTTTCTATCGTGGTGCCAATTTCATTGCTTTTGATTTTTGTCCTTCTGTTTGATGCGTTTGGTTCCTTCTAAACGGCCAGTCTGATCTTGATCAACGTTCCGTTGGCCTTGATCGGTGGCTTTGTCGCACTTTGGATCTTCTCCATTCCGCTGTCGGTTTCTGCTGCCATTGGTTTCATTGCACTGAGTGGTCAGGCTGTTCTCAATGGCGTGGTGATGCTGACCGTATTTCAGCAGCTGCAGGCATCTGGTATGCCGGTGGTAGAAGCGGTGCTGCAAGGCTCTATGCAGCGCCTTCGAACTGTGCTCATGACGGCCCTGCTGGCAGCTCTGGGCTTGCTGCCCATGGCGCTGTCACACGACATTGGCTCTGAAACCCAGCGTCCGCTGGCCATTGTGGTGATAGGTGGCTTGATCACAGCAACGCTGCTCACCCTGATTGCCTTGCCCGCTTTGTATGTGGCTTGGTTTGATCGGAAACCCAAAGCTCTTTCAACTTCATGAGGGACATGATGGCCTTGATGGCCATCAATTTAGATCATCAACACGGGAACCATGGATACAACTAGCAAAACAGCCATGCTGCCATTGAACACCCTTCGCACTGTATTGTGTTGCAGGTAACGCTCCAGTTTGGCGCCTAGCCAAACCCACAAACCCACGCTGGGAAAATTGATGGCGCTGAACATGAAACACGTCAGCACCACAAAGGTGAGGGATGCATCGGTGGGCATGTAGTTGCTGAAATAGCCAACGGCCATGATCCAGGCTTTCGGATTCACCCACTGAAAAGCAGCAGCCCCAAAAAAGCCAATAGGATGTGCGGCTTCCTCGCCGCTGCGCTCTGGCGCACCGCTGCGCGCAACACCCCAAGCCAAATAAAGCAGATAAGCAAAGCCGATGACCTTCATCACTTGGTAAACCAAGGGGTGCGCCTTCAACAAACTTTCAAGGCCTGATCCTACCAAGAGCAGCATGACAAAGTGTCCTAATGAAACACCTAGCCAATGCGGCAAAGTACGCTTCATGCCAAAGTTGACCCCAGAAGCCAAAAGCATCATGTTGTTGGGACCCGGCGTGACGGAGGTGACAAAGGCAAACATCGCCATGGCCGCCACCAGCTCAACATTGAAATTCATCACTGAGCACCCTTGGGCCACTGCGTGTGAAATTTGCCTGGTTTGTCCAAACGCTGATAGGTGTGTGCGCCAAAATAATCACGCTGCGCTTGCAGCAAGTTGGCGGGCAATCGTTCTGTTCGGTAGGCGTCGTAATAGCTCAAGGCGCTCATGAAGGCAGGGACTGCCACACCGCTCATGGCAGCCATGGCCACCACCTCACGCAGATTTTGTTGGCACTGCGCCATGAGGCGTGCAAAGTGCGCATCCATGAGCAAGTTGGCGAGGTCGTTGTTGGCAGCAAAGGCGCGGCGAATGTCTTCCAACAAATGCGCACGAATGATGCAGCCCGCGCGCCATACCGACGCCACCTTGTCCATCGGCAATTGCCAGTCGTGCTCTTTGTCACCCGCTTTGATCAAGGCAAAGCCTTGTGCGTAAGCGCAGATTTTGGCAGCCAACAACGCGCCTTGAAGTTTGGGCAAGACCTCGTCTAAATTTTGCGCCGCTTGCGGCTTGGGCCCTGTGAGCAATTTGGAAGCCTGCAGGCGTTCGGGTTGAAGTGCGCTCATGGTGCGCGCAAAAACAGCATCGGCAATGGTGGGGGCGCTCACACCCAAATCCAAGGCCACTTGGCTGGTCCACTTGCCGGTGCCTTTTTGTTCAGCCGTGTCCAAAATCATTTCAACCAAGGCCTGACCTGTTTCAGGATCCTGATGCGCCAAGATGTCGGCCGTGATGTCAATCAAATAACTGCTCAACTCACCCTCACCCCATTGGCGAAACACATCGCTCATTTGCGGTGCTTTGATGCCAAGGCCTTTCATGAGGGCATAGGCTTCACAAATCATTTGCATGTCGGCATATTCAATGCCGTTGTGCACCATCTTCACAAAGTGTCCAGCACCGCCTGGGCCCATCCATTCGCAGCAGGGCTGTCCATCATCGGCTTTGGCGGCGATGGCTTGCAAAAACGGTCGCACCAAGGGCCAAGCTTGCGAAGATCCACCGGGCATCAAGGCGGGACCATTCAAGGCGCCTTCTTCACCGCCACTCACGCCAGAGCCCACATACAAAATGCCGGTGTTTTCTAGGGAGTCGATTCTTCTTTGTGTGTCACGGTACAAGGTGTTGCCACCGTCAATCACCACGTCACCAGGCGATAGCAAAGAGCGAAGTTCACTCAGCACGGCATCCACAGGCGCACCAGCAGGCACCATGAGCCACACGCGACGGGGCAATTGCAAATTGGCCACGAACTCAGGCAGTGAATGAGCAGCGCAGGCGTTCAGGCCTTGGGTGCGTTTTGCAAAGCTGTTTCTTTTGTTCTCATCCAGATCGAAGCCAGTGACGCTAAAGCCGTTGCGCTCCAAATTAAGCGCCAGGTTTTCGCCCATGACGCCTAGGCCGATGAGTCCAATTTTTGTGGCTTGCATGGGTGTTTGTGCTTGGTAATTTTTTCGGATTTTCGCATGTGGGGGAATAATTGGGGTCAGATCAACATTAATTTGGTCAATCAGTGAGGGCTGAAGGCAAGGGGGGCTTCCTCATACTGGAGTACCAGAAATCGTTCAGCCCCCCTTGCCTTCAGCCCTCACTGATTGGAAATTAATGTTGATCTCGTTCAGCCCCCCTTGCCTTCAGCCCTCACTGATTGGAAATTAATGTTGATCTGACCCCAATTATTTTTTTCGCCCACCAAGAAGTTGATGTGATGGTGTGAGGGGGCTGAACGATTTCTGGTACCCCAGTATGAGGAAGCCCCCTCACACCATCGCGTCAACGCCCATCCGGATAAGAACCTCACTCAACCAAAAAAGATCACTCCACCGTCACACTCTTTGCCAAATTACGCGGTTTGTCCACATCCGTGCCCCTTGCACAAGCCGTGTGATACGCCAACAACTGCAAAGGCACCACGTGAAGAATAGGCGACAACACACCATAGTGCTCGGGCATGCGAATTTGCCAAATTACGCGGCTTGTCCACATCCGTGCCCCTTGCACAAGCCGTGTGATACGCCAACAACTGCAAAGGCACCACGTGAAGAATAGGCGACAACACACCATAGTGCTCGGGCATGCGAATCACGTTCACGCCTTCACTGCTCTCAATCTTGGTATCGCCATCGGCCAACACATACAAAACACCACCCCGCGCACGCACCTCTTGCATATTGCTTTTGAGTTTTTCTAGCAGCGCATCGTTGGGGGCCACTGTCACCACCGGCATCTCACTGGTCACCAAAGCCAAGGGGCCATGCTTGAGTTCACCCGCCGCATAGGCTTCCGCATGAATGTAGGTAATCTCTTTCAGCTTCAAAGCACCTTCAAGTGCAATGGGGTAATGCGTGCCACGGCCTAAGAACAAAGCGTTTTCTTTCGACGCAAACTCTTGCGACCAGCTGATAATTTGCGGCTCGAGTGCCAGCACTGCTTGCAAAGCGGCGGGTAAATGGCGCATGTCTTTCAAGTGCATGGCTTCGTCGGCTTCGCTCAATCGACCTTTGCTTTGGGCCAAAGCCAAGGTGAGCAAAAACAAGCCTGCCAACTGCGTGGTGAAAGCCTTGGTAGAAGCCACACCAATTTCGGCGCCAGCGCGCGTGACATACGCCAACTTGCACTCACGGACCATGGCCGAAGTGGCTACGTTGCAAATGGTGAGGGTGTGATGCATGCCCAAACTTTGCGCATGTCGCAATGCGGCCAAGGTGTCAGCCGTTTCGCCCGACTGCGTGATGGTGACCACCAAGGTTTTGGGGTTGGGCACTGAATCTCGGTAGCGATACTCGCTGGCAATTTCCACTTGGCAAGGTATTTTTGCGACAGACTCCAACCAATACTTGGCCACACAGCCGCTGTAATAACTGGTGCCACACGCCAAGATCAAAACATTGTCAATGTCTTTGAATACTTGGAACGCACTGGCGGAATTGGCGCCACCACTCACACCATCAAACAACTCGGGCACGATGTGCTCAACACCTTCCAATGTGTCTGCAATGGCGCGCGGTTGCTCAAAAATTTCTTTCTGCATGTAGTGGCGGTAAGGCCCCAACTCTGCGGCGCCACTGTGGGCATGCACCGTTTTGACAGGACGTTCTACGCGCTGGTGATGGCGGTCTTCAATCCAATATTTACCCAATTGAATGTCAACCAAATCGCCCTCTTCGAGGTACACAATTTGATCGGTGATACCGGCCAGCGCCATGGCATCGCTGGCCAAAAAGTTTTCGTGATGCGAAGTGCCCACACCCAAAATAAGCGGTGAGCCGGCGCGTGCACCCACCACACGCTGAGGTTCGTCTTTGTGAAAAACAGCAATGGCGTAAGCGCCTTTCAATTCCAAAACCGTTCGCTTCACCGCCTCAAACAAATCGCCGTCATACACACTGTCAACCCAATGCGAGATCACCTCGGTGTCGGTTTGGCTGGTGAACACATAACCCTTGGCTTGCAACTGCGCGCGCAATTCATCGTGGTTTTCAATGATGCCGTTGTGCACCAAGGCCACACGGCCGGGTTTGTTTGCCAAAGAAGCCAATGTGCCAGGGCCTGAGCTGAAGTGGGGGTGTGCGTTGTGCACAGCTGGTGCACCGTGCGTGGCCCAGCGGGTGTGCGCAATGCCGGTGCCGCTGGCCAAATGATCGGTTTCAATTTGGCTCATGAGTTCAGACACGCGCGATGTACTGCGCGCCCGCTTGAGCCCACCCTGCCCGTGTTTGAGGCTGGCCTCATGGATGGCCACGCCGCAAGAGTCGTAGCCCCGGTATTCCAAGCGCTGCAAACCTTGAACCAAAATAGGGACGATGTTTCTATCGGAGACTGCACCAACAATGCCGCACATAAGCCAACCCTTCAATTTGAATGTGGCAGGATCTTATGCTTCTTATAATGAAATTACATTAAAATAAAATTACTTAATTGACCTAATATTTCATAAATTTCTATAATTAAACTATTATTTCATTTTCTTGATAAATTTGAAATTAAAAATACATCAATGACAAATCCATCTGAGAACTCAGCCGCATTGGACGTCACAGACCTCAAGTTGTTGGCCCTGTTGCAAGCCGATGCCAGCCTCAACAATGTGGCCTTGGCCGAAAAGTTGCGCATCTCAGCCCCCACCTGCCTGCGCAGAACCAAGCGCCTGCAACAAGAGGGTTGGATTGAAAAGCAAGTGGCCATTTTGTCGGCCAACAAATTGGGGCAGTACTTGGGCCACGGCCTCTCGGCATTGATTGAAGTCAGCCTGGACAAACAGGGCGAAGAATGGCTGCAAGCTTTCGAAACACGCGCTGTGCAAGAGCCATCGGTTCAGCAATGCTGGCGTGTCTCACCCGGGCCCGACTTTGTGCTGGTGGTGCAAACGCCAGACATGCCAGCCTACTTGGCGCTCACGCAAAAATTGCTCACGCAAGACGCCAATGTGAGAAACGTCAAAGCTTTCTTCAGCCTCAAGCGCGCCAAGTTTGGCACTGAACTCAGCTTGCCCAGCGCTTGAAGTTCACTGACCTGCTGTTATTTGGTCTTAGGGGTTTTTTTGGGTCTTTGCCAATTGGCAATGCTGGTTTGCCGGCCACGCGCCACACTCAAAGCGCCAGGCTCGGTGCTTTTTGAAATGGCTGAGCCCCCGCCCACTGTGCCGCCCGCACCAATGGTGACAGGGGCAATGAGCACGCAGTTACTGCCAATGTGCACATCGTTTTCAATTACCGTGCGGTGTTTGTTGGCACCGTCGTAATTGGCCGTGATACTGCCCGCGCCGAAGTTCACGCGCTCGCCCACCGTGGCATCGCCCAGGTAAGCCAAGTGATTGGCTTTGGCGCCTTTGGCCATGGTGGAATTTTTAACTTCCACAAAATTGCCAATGTGCACTTCAGCGGCCAAATCGGCGCCAGGCCGCAGCCGTGCAAAGGGACCAATCAAAGAGCCCTCGCCCACCGTCACACCCAGCTTTTCACCATCCATGTGCGTGAAGGCATGAATCACGGCGCCCGCGGCAATGCGCGCGTTGGCAATGACGCAGTTGGGGCCAATGCGCACGCCTTCACCCAAGTGCACTTGGCCTTCAAACACGCAGTTCACATCAATTTCGACATCGGCTTCGCAATGCAATTGGCCGCGCACATCCAAGCGCGCTGGGTCGGCCAGGCGCACGCCTTGCAGCATCAATTCGTTGGCATTTTTCAACTGGTATGCGCGCTCCAATTGAGCCAGTTGTTGAGGGCTGTTAACGCCCGTCACTTGCAGCTCGTCCTGAATGCGATGCGCCACCACCTTCACGCCATCGGCTACAGCCCACTTCACCACATCGGTGAGGTAGTACTCACCTTGGGCATTGTTGTTGTCCAGTTTGGCCAGCCAGGTTTTGAGTTGCTTGGCGGGCACCGCCATGATGCCGCTGTACACCTCTTGAATTTGGAGTTGCTCTGGGCTGGCATCTTTTTGCTCCACGATGGCCAGCACGTGATCGCCTTGCGCGTTGCGCACAATGCGGCCGTAAGACGCTGAACCCTTGCGCACGCAAGCGATCAAAGCCTTGAGCGTGTCGGTTTGGGTTAGCGGCACATCGCCAGACAAAACCACCACCAAGCCATCGTCGGCCAGCTCCGGTACGGCTTGTTGCACGGCATGGCCGGTGCCCAATTGGGGTTCTTGCCGCACAAATTTAAGGGCCAAGTAGCCCGATGTTTTGGCAACGGCTGCTTCCACTTCTGCAGCGCCGTGGCCCGTGATCACCACAGCAGAACGCGCTTTCAGTAGCGCCGCTGTGCCCAGCACATGGCCTAGCAAGGGCGTACCAGCCAAACGTTGCAAAACCTTGGGCAAACGGCTCTTCATTCGAGTACCCTTACCAGCGGCCATGACAACCACGTCCAGCGGCCGTTCGAGCGAAAATGTAGATTGATTAACTGAGGTGTCCGGCATGTCGAAATTATCCTTTGGGTATCGAATTATCACGGCTTCTGTGGTGGCCGTGTCAATGTGCGCCATTTTCACGGGATGCAGTGCCGTTCGCTTGGGCTACAACAAGTTGCCCGAACTGGCCTCTTGGTGGTTAGACAGCTACATTGATTTCAGCGATGTCCAAGGCCCCCAAGCCAAGGCCGCGCTCAACAAGCTTCAGGCATGGCACCGCAAAGAAGAGCTGCCGGCCATTGCCGAGTTGCTGGTGCAAGCCCAAACACTGGCACCGCAAAACATCACCCCCGAACAAGCCTGCAAAATTTGGGATGGCGCCCAAGTTCGGATCGAATCGGTCATTCAGGAGGGCAGTCGTTTGGCAGCTCCAGTTGTGTCTCAACTCAGCGCCAAGCAGTTCAAGCATTTGGAAAAAGAGTGGGCCTCGCGCAATGAGGACTGGAAAAAGAAGTGGCTTCAAGGCTCGCCCGATACGCGACTGAAAAAGCGAGTTGACATGGCTGCAGAACGCTTCAGCTCGTTTTATGGCGATTTGAATTCAGAACAACGACAAGTTCTGAGGCAACAATTTTCACAGTCTGCTTGGACTCCAGAATGGGGCTATCAGCAGCGTCTCAAGCGCCAGCAAGATCAGTTGAATGCGCTGCAGGCGATGTCTTCCGAAATGACCAAGCCGGCCATGCCAATCTCGCAAGTCGAGACAGCGCTGCAGTCGCTGATTTTGCAATCTGTCAGACCCAAAGACGGCACAGAGTTGTCTAAGCAGCTTCAACTTGAGCAGCAAGCTTGTCAAAATTTAGCGCAAATCCACAATACCATGACCCCAGCTCAACGCTTGAAAGCGCAGCGCAAACTCAAAGACTACGAAACCGACGTGCGCGAACTCATGAAACTTTAATCGGGGTAAAACAAATGGGGTCAGATCAACATTAATTTGGTCATTTAAAGGGGACAAAGACTAAGGGGGCTTCCTCATACTGGAGTACCAGAAATCGTTCAGCCCCCTTAGTCTTTGTCCCCTTTAAATGGAAATTAATGTTGATCTGACCCCATTTGTTTTCAGGCCTGCAGGGCTTTCCACATTTCGATGTCGCGCTCTGCGGTCCAAATGCGGGGGTTTTTGATGCCGGAGGCTTCGTCGTAAGCGCGGGTGACATCGAAGGGCAAGCAGTGTTCGTAGATGAACACATGACCAAACACAGGGTCCATGCTTTTGCGGGTGTGGGCCATGGCGGCTTTCAAATCCATCTTGCCCGCAACAGCTTCTTTGCCGGCATTGAACAAGGTTTCCACCCAGCGCTTGGTGTAATCCAAGGCCTTGTTCACATTGGCTTGGCCCTTCATGGCTTCACCACGGCCGGGCACGATGGCTTCGGCTTTGAGTGCGCGCAAAGCTTCCAAGGTGGCAGGCCACTCTTCGAGTTGCGCGTCGCCGGTGTACACGCCTGCTTCGTATTCCACCAAATCGCCAGAGAAAAGCACCTTCTCTTCTTCCACCCAAGCAATGGTGTCGCCACGAGTGTGGCCATAACCGGGGCTCCAGATTTGAACTTTCACGCCACCTAAATCAAGTACCAATTTGCCAGGCACTTCACCCTTGGTGGCATCACCGCCGCCAATCACCATGGTGGGCCATGTGAGGCCAGGCACTTCTTCAGCACCGCGGAACAAACGCGGAAAGCGCTCCATCTCGCTCTTCATGTCTTGCGCGCCGCGCTCCACGATGAGCTCGAAAGTGCCTTGGCTGGCAATCACTTCTGTGGCGCCTTCAGCCGCATAAGCACTGGCACCCAACACGCGCACAGCGTGGTAGTGAGTGAGCAGCACATACTTGATGGGCTTGTCGCTGATGGTGCGAATCTGCTTGATCAAATCACGCGCCATACCAGGCGTGGCCGTGGCGTCGCTCACCATGATGAATTTGTCGCCAATGATCACACCAGAGTTTGGATCGCCTTCAGCGGTGTAAGCCCAGCAGTGCTTGCTAAGCTGCTCAAACTTGATGACCTTGTCCGCCAGGTCGGCTTGCGATGCAAATGCTTTTGTGGGTTGGTTCATATTTCTTCTCCGGTGAAAAATTAATTTAATTGGGGTCAGATCAACATTAATTTGGTCAATCAGTGAGGGCTGAAGGCAAGGGGGGCTTCCTCATACTGGGGTACCAGAAATCGTTCAGCCCCCCTTGCCTTCAGCCCTCACTGATTGGAAATTAATGTTGATCTGACCCCAATTAAATTAATTCAAACCCTTTTCTAAGAGGGCAATGACTTCTTCCGCGAAGGCCACATACGAGATGGGGCCGCCAGGGCGAAGCCATGTGAAAGTCCAGTTGATCATACCGAACAACATCATGGTGATGGCAGTTTGGTTGGCAGCATTGAGGCGACCAGGATAGGCCCGGCGCAACGCGCGGGTGACGGCGGCCACCACATCGCGTTGGCGATTCAAAATGAGCTCGCGCGGCGAAATAGCGGGTGTCCCTAAATGTTCATCAGGCAAATCACTCAAAAACTGCGTGTCATTGAGCAAGGCCACATGCCTTGTGGCCGAGCTTTCGTACTCCTGCAAAAACGCACGAATGAGCTCATGCAAGGCCGCACGATCGTCCAAATTGCGGCGCTGCGCAGTGGCGTCGGTCAACGCAATCAGTGACAACAAACGCTGCGTGTAGCGGTCCATCAGGTCAAACAAAATGGCTTCTTTGCTGTCGTAGTAGTGATACAAACGCGCTTTGGACGTGCCACATGCCGTGGCAATTTCATTCATGCTGGCAGCTGGGTAGCTGCGATCGGCAAAACACTGCGCCGCAATGTCCAAAATGGCATCGCGTTTGATGTCGTGCGTGGCGGATTTGGGTCTTGCCATAAAAAAACTACTTCACTTCCAAAGACTTTAGCCCACAGGCCAAACCACACCGTTGTCGTTCAAGATGGCATCGAGCGGCACATCGTGTGGCTCGGGTTCAAAGTCGTCCACATAGCCTTGCGTAAAACCCAGCCCTACGGTGAAAGGCTTGGGTTGCAAAGTGGCCAAAGTGCGATCGTAAAAACCACCACCATACCCCAAGCGATAACCGCCAGCGGTGTATCCCACACAGGGCACAAACAACAAAGTGGGCACAATGATTTCGGTGTCCTTGGGTTTAGGAATGCCATAGGCGTCCTCCTCCATGGGGCAACCGGGGTACCACGCGTGGAAGGTGAGCGTTTTGTTCACTTTGTCCACCACGGGCAAGCCAATGCGGCGCAATTGCGCCTCCCCCGTCAACTCGCCATCTTCTTTCCAACGGTGCAGTGCAGGCAAAGGATCGAACTCGCCTTTGATGGGCCAATAAGCGCCAATGACCAACTCCGGGCGACCAAACAACCAAATGCGCATGACGCGCTGAAGGGAGTCAACCCGTTCTTGGCGATCCGTCATATTGAGGCGCGCATTCAACAAGTCTTGTCGAATCTGTTTTTTGGCTTCTGATTTGTCCATAATCGACCTATGCAATTCACACAGATTTTGACATCGCTTGGGGCTTCCGTCCTCATTTTCTCGGTCATGAACCCCGCCATGGGTCAATCCAATGCCCAAAACAGGGGGGATGAGGTCATTTTGGAGATGAATCAGGCCTTCAAAAAGAACGACAAAGGCCAACTGACCCGACTCCTGCCCAGAGCCAAAGGCCACATCCTAGAACCCTGGGCCGCTTATTGGGAGCTGCGGGTGAGGTTAGATCAAGCCAGTGACGCTGAAATTCAGCAGTTTTTGTCGCAATATGCAGGCACATACGCCGAAGATCGTTTGCGCAACGATTGGTTGCTGCAGTTGGGCAGACAACGTGACTGGGCCATCTTCACACAAGAGTACCCTCGCTTTCGCATGAACGACGACAGAGAGGTGCGTTGTTACGCCTTGGCAACCGAGCCATTGCTCTCCAAACCTGAAACAGCTGCCGAACTCAAACGCCTTTGGTATGCCTTCCGAGACACCGAAGACGGTTGCACCTACACAGCAGACAAACTGCACGACCTGAAAAAAATTGACGCACTCGATGTGTGGCGCAAAGCCCGCCTGGCCATGGACAACAACCGCCCGCGCGTTGCCCAATTGGCGCTCAACATTGAATCGGGCGAACTCGGCAAACAAGCCATCCTGATTCATTCTGACCCGCAAAAATATTTGGACAAGCACATCTTGGCCATCACCAAGAAACGCAAAGAACTCGCTGTCTTGGCCCTCATTCGCATTGCCAACGCCGACCCCGACAAAGCCGCACAACAGCTCGAAAAAAAATGGGGCTTGATGCTCACCAAAGAAGAGCACAACTGGATTTGGGCCGTGATTGGCAAACAAGCCGCGCAAAAACTGCAAGACAACGCCCACAGTCACTTCAATAAAGTTTCGCGCAATCAAGACTTGAACGACGATTTGCTCATTTGGAAAACGCGTGCCGCACTAAGAAGCGGCGATTGGAAAGCCGTCATGGGGGCCGTCGATGCCATGGACAGCGCCAAGCAAGATCCCACTTGGATTTACTGGAAAGCCAGAGCACAGTTGGCTGTGAGCGCAGGCACAGGCACTGGCACAAACGCTGCGGCCACAGATCCCATGCGCACAGAAGCCACCGCAGCACTTCAAAGCATTGCCGGCGTCAAAGGCTTCTACGAACAACTTGCCATGGAAGAACTTGGCCAAGCCATCACAGCGCCAGCCAAACCGGCGCCTCTGACACCCACAGAAAAAACACTGGCAGCTCAAAACGCCGGCCTGCAACGTGCCTTGATCGCTTTGAGCTTGGGCCTCAGATCTGAAGGCAACCGAGAGTGGAACTACAGCACCAACCTGCACACCCCTGGCGGCATGGGTGAACGCGAATTGTTGGCTGCTGCCGACTTCGCCTGCAGCAAACAAGTGTGGGACCGCTGCATCAACACCAGCGATCGCACCAAAACACAAATCGATTTTGACCAACGCTTTCCCATGCCGCTCAAAGAAACCGTGCTTCGAAAATCAAAGGATGTCCAACTGGACCCTGCCTATGTTTACGGTTTGATCAGGCAAGAAAGCCGCTTCATCATGGACGCCAAATCGGTGGTGGGCGCAGCAGGCTTGATGCAAGTCATGCCCGCCACTGCCAGATGGACCGCCAAAAAAATTGGCCTGACCAACTTCCAACCCCACCAAATCACCGATCAAGAAATCAATGTGGCCATCGGCACCGGCTACCTCAAATTGGTTCTCGATGAGTTTGACGGCTCCATGCATTGGCCGCAGCCGCCTACAACGCAGGCCCCAGCCGATCACGCAACTGGCGCAAAGGACCCGTTTTGGAAGCCGCTATTTGGGCTGAAAACATTCCCTTCACCGAAACCCGCGACTACGTGAAAAAGGTTTTGTCCAACACCACCAACTATGCCGCCATCATCACGGGCCAACCTCAATCCTTGAAGGCCCGATTAGGAACTGTTGGGCCTCGCAATGCGCAGGCTCGTGAGGAAAATACAGATTTGCCGTGAAAAAATAATTGGGGTCAGATCAACATTAATTTCCAATCAGTGAGGACTGAAACCAAAGGGGGCTGAACGATTTCTGGTACCCCAGTATGAGGAAGCCCCCTTTGGTTTCAGTCCTCACTGATTGACCAAATTAATGTTGATCTGACCCCAATTATTTTCAAGCCAGCAGTTTGTCTAAGTTGCTGGTGATTTTTTCTTCGATTTTGTCTTTGAAAGACGCCATCAAAAAACCCAATTCAAGCTTCATGGTGAGCTGAGAGGCAGTGACTTCCAAATAGCCCGAAGCACCCGCGCGCTCAAAGTTGAGGCGGTCTTGCAACTCACCCTGTTCATTGGTTTCGTTGGCCACATAAGTGCAGTCCATGCCCCAATCGTCTTGGGCTTCCTGCTGCCACTTTGCGGCAATGGCTCGGGCTTTTTCCATACCCAAGGTGTGCGTGCGTTGAATCAAAATTTCCGACATTGTCTTAAGCTTTCTTGAGAAGTGCCACTTCCACTTGGCAATCGTAAAACACGGGCGCGCGGCCTAAGTCGGTGAGCAACTGGCTGGTCACCTCATTCACGTTGGTGCCATTCAAACCCATCTTGCGCCACCAAATGCCCAGGCCGTTGACCACACCGGGTCTGGCGCGCGCACTCACATCGGCTTTGCAGTGGTATTCGCCGCGGTCGTTGAACACCTTCACGGTGTCTCCCGTAGAAATTCCACGCGCTGCAGCATCCATCAAACTGATTTCCACCAAGGGTTCTTTTTCGATGGCCCGCAAACTTTCCACATTGACAAACGTCGAGTTCAAAAAATTTCGCGCAGGCGGCGAGATCATGGCCAAGGGATAGCGATCGCCTGCCGCTGGCACTTCATAATTTGGAATGTGATTGGGCAAGGGGTCTAAGCCCTGCGCTGCCAAACGTTCGCTCACAAATTCGCATCGACCCGAGGGCGTTGGAAAAGCGCCTTGTGCAAAGGGCGCATCGGGCACATTCAGGGCTACAAAACCATGGGCCAACAGCGCTTCGAAATCTATCCCTGAGCCCACGGCTGTGCGGCACAGGCTCAAATCGTCTTCACTGAAACAGGGCTCTTTAAAACCCATGGCTTTGGCCAGCAGGCGAAAAATTTCGCTGTTCGATTTGGCCTCACCCACTGGTTCAATGGCGGGTCGGTTGAGCAACACATCGGTGTGGCCATAGCTGCCCTGCACGTCCCAGTGTTCGAGCTGCGTGGTGGCTGGCAACACATAGTCGGCGTAGTCGGCTGTGTCGGTTTGAAAATGCTCCATCACTACCGTGAACAAGTCTTCGCGGGCAAAGCCTTTTGCCACCATGCTCGACTGCGGCGCCACTGCCAAAGGGTTGCTGTTGTAGACCACCAACGCCTTTACTTGCGGGCCCCACGTACCGCTACCTGGGTTGTTCAAGTCATTGCCAATGGTCGACATGTTGAGCATGCGAGGGCGGCGCGCGCCCAACAAATCGGGGCGGTGCAAATCTTGTTTGTTGACTTTGAAATTGCTTGAGCTGCTGAGCAACAAGCCGCCGGCTCTGTCGCGCCAAGCGCCGGTCAAGGCGGGCAAACACGCAATGGCGCGCACCGCATTGGCGCCGCCTTTCACGCGTTGCATGCCGTAGTTCAAACGAATGGCGGCCTTGGGTGTGGTGCCCCAGTCTTTGGCCAAGGCACGAATCTGCTCGGCCTCTATGCCGCACACTTCGGCAGCGCGTTCTAGAGTCCAAGTCATGGCCCGTTCGCGCAGCGCATCCCAGCCTAAGGTGTATTGTTCAATGTAGTCGGCGTCTAGCCAATTGTTGACCACCAGTTCGCGCATGATGGCCAAGGCCAGAGCGGCATCGGTGCCCGGTTTGATGGGCAAATGCACATGGCATTTTTCTGCGGTTTCGCTTTGGCGGGGGTCGATGCAGATCAGTTTGGCGCCCTGGCGTTTGGCCTCCTGGGCGCGGCGCCAAAAGTGCACATTGCTAGAAATCGAGTTGCTACCCCAAATCACAATCAAGTTGGACTCCGAGAAGAACTCAGTTTGCATGCCAAACTTGCCGCCCAGCGTGTAAACCAAGCCTTCGCCTCCGGCAGAGGCACAAATGGTGCGTTCTAGCAAAGAAGCGCCCAGTTTGTGGAAAAAGCGCGAGGCCATGGCCTCACCCTGAACCCAACCCATGGTGCCGGCGTAGCTATAAGGCAATATGGCCTCCGATTGATCGGCAGCCACCCCTTTGAGCTTGGCGGCAATGTCGGCGATGGCCTCCTCCCAAGAGACGCGCACAAACTGTCCCGAGCCCTTGGGACCAGAGCGTTTGAGAGGAAACATCAGGCGCTCGGGGCTGTAGGTTCGCTCGGTATAGCGCGATACTTTGGTGCACAACACCCCTTGGGTGTGCTTGTGGTCGGGGTTGCCCTGCACCTTCACGGCGCGGCCGTTTTCCACCGTGGTGAGCAAGGCACAGGTGTCAGGGCAGTCATGCGGGCACAAACCACGCACCACGGCATTTTTTTCAAGCACAGTATTTGTCATGGCTTCATTCTAAGAGGGACATTTTTGGGGATAACCCTAAAGCCCAATGTCCCCCAAGTGCAACAGGGTTGTAGCGCAATGGCACGAGTCTCGCTAGACTGTTGATATGAAAATCATCGACTCCATTCTCACAGACGCGGCCAGCATTGCGGCCATTCGAAAAGACATCCACGCCCACCCCGAGCTGTGCTTCAAAGAAGTTCGCACCGCCGATGTGGTGGCCAAGCAGCTCACAGACTGGGGCATCCCCATTCACCGCGGCATGGGCACCACCGGCGTCATCGGCATCGTGCACGGCCGTGATGGCGGCGCCTGCGGCCGAGGTGTGGGCCTCAGAGCCGACATGGACGCCTTGCCCATGCAAGAGTTCAACACCTTTGCGCACGCCAGCAAGCACGCCGGCAAAATGCACGCGTGTGGTCACGATGGTCACACGGCCATGTTGTTGGCGGCTGCCAAGCACTTCTCCAAAAACCGCGATTTTGATGGCACCGTGTACCTCATTTTCCAACCCGCCGAAGAAGGCGGCGGCGGTGCCCGTGAAATGATCAAAGACGGCATGTTCGACAAGTTCCCCATGCAAGCCGTGTTTGGCATGCACAACTGGCCAGGCGCTCAAGTGGGCACCTTTGCAGTCAGCCCCGGGCCTGTCATGGCGTCCAGCAACGAATTCAAAATTACCATTCGCGGCAAAGGCAGCCACGCAGCGCTGCCCCACAACGGCATCGACCCTGTGCCAGTGGCTTGCCAATTGGTACAGGCCTTTCAAACCATCATCACCCGCAACAAAAAGCCGGTTGATGCTGGCGTTATTTCGGTCACCATGATCAACGC
>JAPLPO010000163.1 GCA_026400155.1 Burkholderiales bacterium
AGTCGACATAATGGGTTGGTTAGGTAGCCTTACGTGGCCGTACTTGGCCAGTCGTCCTATTGTCAACGAAGTCTGGCCCTATGCGCGCCCTTCAAGTTCAGGCCACAATGCACACCATGAAAAGATTTTGGCTCCTTTTTTCCCAGTCCGTCACGGTGCTTTTGGCGGCGTGGTTCATTGTTGCGACGCTTCAGCCAGGGTGGCTCAAGGGAATCGACAACGCCAAAACCGTCGCGCTCACCCAAGCCCGAATAGAAGGACTGGCTGACGCCATGCCGGGTGGCAGCTTTAGATTGGCTGCCCAAAAAGCGGCGCCGGCCGTGGTCAGCATCAATGTGCAGCAAAAGGCCAGAAGCAAAGCGCGCCGCGCGGACCCTTGGTTTCGTTTTTTTGAAGAGCCCGAAGACGAGCAATCTGGCGCCGGCATGGGCAGCGGTGTGATTGTCAGTCCAGACGGCTACATCCTCACCAACCACCACGTGATCGAGGGCGCTGAGGGCATTGAAGTCACACTCAACGATGGCCGCAGCGCCATGGCCAAAGTCATTGGAACCGATTCCGACACGGATCTGGCCTTGCTCAAAATTGACTTACCCAAACTGCCAACCATCGTGTTGGGTCAGATGGAGAGTTTGCAAGTGGGCGACGCTGTCTTGGCCATTGGCAATCCGTTTGGCGTTGGCCAAACCGTCACCTCTGGCATTGTGAGTGCCTTGGGACGCAAACAATTGGGCATCAACACCTTTGAGAATTTCATTCAAACCGATGCGGCCATCAACCCTGGCAACTCTGGTGGCGCGTTGGTCGATGCCAACGGTTTGCTAATGGGCATCAACACAGCCATTTATTCTCGCTCGGGTGGCAACTTGGGCATTGGCTTTGCGGTGCCAGTGTCGACGGCCACGCAAGTCATGGCCGCCTTGATCAAAGACGGCAAAGTCACCCGTGGTTGGATTGGTGTTGAGCCGCGGCCCTTGTCGGCAGAGATTGCAGAGAGTTTTGGCATTGCCAAAGACAAGGCCACTGGTTTGTTGCCACAAGGTGTTTTGATCCATGGTGTTTTGCAAAACAGCCCGGCGGCCAAGGCCGGCATTCAACCTGGCGATTTGATTTTGAAGGTGGCCGGTGAAGTTGTTTCAGACGTGCCCGAAATGCTAACGCGCGTTGCTGCCTTGAAGCCCGGAGAAACGGCAAGTCTTTCAGTGCAGCGCAATGGCAAGTTGATGGAGATTCGGGTTACGCCGGGTACAAGGCCAGTAAGACCTTGAACTCAAAGCCCGCTTCAGTCTGCTGCCTTAGTGGCTTCGTCTTCTTTGGGCGCCTGCGTGTGCTTGATGAAAATTTGAGCCGCCCAAATTCCCACTTCGTAAAGCAAACACATGGGAATGGCCAAGGCCAGTTGTGAAACCACATCGGGCGGTGTGACGATGGCGGCAATGACAAACGCCAGAACCACAAAGTAGCCACGAAAGTCTTTGAGCTTCTCGATGGTGACGATATTGAGTCTGGCCAAAACCACCACAGCGATTGGCACTTCAAAGGCCAAGCCAAACGCCAAAAACATGTTCAAAACAAAGCTCAAATAGGCTTCAATGTCAGGTGCAGCGGTGATGCTTTTGGGGGCAAAGCTTTGGATAAAGGCAAAGACTTGGCCAAACACAAAGAAGTAACAAAACGCAACGCCAATGAAAAACAACAGCGTACTAGAAACCACCAGCGGCATGACCAAACGTTTTTCGTGGGTGTACAAGCCGGGTGCAATGAAGGCCCAAACTTGATACAGCACCACAGGCAAAGCCAGCAAGAAGGCCGCCATCAAGAGTATTTTGAGGGGCACCATGAACGGTGAAATAACCGAGGTGGCAATGAGGTTGGTTCCCGCAGGCAAATGAGCCACCAAAGGAGCTGCTAGCAAGTCATACAGTTCTGCAGGGCCAGGATAGAGAGCCATCAAACCGGCCGCAATACCAATGGCGGCCATGGCGCGCACCAAGCGGTCGCGAAGTTCCATCAAGTGGGTGACGAAAGGCTGCTCTGTGCCAGCCAGTTCGTCTTCGGTCTTGGATTTTTGATCGGACACTGAAAATTAACCTAATCGGGTGGGCCGGTAGCGCGCCACTCTGGCTGCACCCGACAATGTTTTGGTTCTGACACCAGCACGCGCTTTGTACCACTGCGGTACAGCGGCTTGCTTCAAACGAAACTTTTTGCCAGGGTGCTTGTAAACCGGCGGCGGCGGCACCCATGGCGTGTGATTGGGCTCTGAGGTGATGCTGGCAGTGGTTTCATCCCATTGCTTTTCGAAATCGACGGCCGTTGATTGCACGGAGCCTTCAAGGTCTTTGGCAGCTCCCTCCATCGACTCTTTCATTTTCTTGAGCTCATCCAAATCCATGGAGCGGTTGACCTCAGCTTTGACATCGGAGATGTAACGCTGCGCCTTGCCCAAAAGACTGCCCAAGGTCCGCGCCACGCGCGGCAATTTCTCAGGGCCGATGACGATCAACGCCACCACCCCGATGAGGGCTATTTTGGAAATGCCAAGGTCGATCAAATCAGGACTTTGTCTTAGCTTCCACGTCGATCGTGGTTTTTTCAGCCGTGGTCGAAGCGGCTACTTGCCCGACTGGTTTTTCTTCGGTAGAAGGATTGGCATTTGGATCTTTCATGCCGTCTTTGAAACCTTTGACCGCACCGCCCAAGTCCGAGCCCATGTTTTTCAGCTTTTTAGTGCCAAAAACCATGACCACGATTAACAAAACGATGAGCCAGTGCCAAATAGAAAATGAACCCATGGAGATCTCCTAACAATGATTGGTGATTCTAAGCGTTTAACCCCGAAGCCAAGGGCGAGGTCCGCCCATGACATGGAAATGCAAATGGTGAATTTCTTGCCCACCTTCAGATCCGGTGTTGGTCACAATTCTGTAACCACCCTCTGGATAGGGGCGGCAACCCTGTTCCAAAGCCAGTTTAGGGGCTAAGGCCATTAGGTGGCCGATTAAGGCCGAATGCTCTGGGGTGATTTGCGCCATCGAGGGGATGTGCAACTTGGGCACCATCAGAAAATGGACCGGCGCCCAAGGTGCTATGTCGTGAAAAGCGAACACATGTTCATCTTCATAGACCTTCTTGGAAGGTATTTTTCCTGCAATGATTTTGCAAAAGAGGCAGTTCGGGTCGTGCATCATTCACCTGTTTTTTCACGTTGATCAGCTTTGCGGAGGGCTTTTTCCTCCAAGCCACTGAGGCCTTCACGGCGGCTGAGTTCGGCCACCACATCGGCGGGCGACAAGCCATAGTGGGCCAGGGCAATCATGCTGTGAAACCACAAATCGGCCACCTCACCCACCAGTTTGTGAGCATCGCCGCCATGGTCCATGTCTTTGGCCGCCATCACGGTTTCGGTGGCTTCTTCGCCAATTTTCTTCAAAAAGGCGTCTGGCCCTTTGTGCAGCAAACGCGCCACATAGCTTTTTTCGGGGTCGCCACCGTTGGCCGGTTTGCGACTTTCAATCACGGCCGCTAAGCGGGCCAAAGCATCGGTTGAACTCATGGTCTTGGCAACGAGTGCTCACTTGTAAATGGATTCAGGGTCTTTCAGGACCGGCTCAATGGCGGTCCACTCGCCATTTTGATACTTTTGAAAGAAACAACTGTGACGGCCCGTGTGGCAGGCAATGCCAGGCTCGTGGCCCAGTTGCGTGACTTTGAGTAGCACCACATCGTTGTCGCAATCGAGGCGGATGTCGTGCACGGTTTGCACATGGCCCGACTCTTCGCCTTTGAACCACAGCTTGTTGCGGGAACGGCTGAAGTACACCGCGCGCTGGAGCTCCGCGGTTTTTTCAAGGGCCTCACGGTTCATCCAAGCAAACATCAGCACATCGCCGGTGCTGGCTTCTTGGGCAATGACGGGCACCAAGCCCTGTGCGTCCCATTTAATTTGATCGAGCCAATTCATGCGCTGAATCTACCACTTGTCTAGGCTGTGAGCAGGCGTTGGATGCGCTTTGATTACAAACGCACAGGAATTCCCCGCTCGCGCATGCGCAGCTTGGCTTCTTGAACTGTGTATTCGCCGTAGTGAAAAATGCTGGCGGCCAGCACGGCATCGGCACCGCCTTGCTGTATGCCGTCGGCCAGGTGGTCCAAATTGCCCACCCCGCCTGAAGCAATCACGGGCACCTGAACGCTGTCGCTGACTGCTTTGGTCAGGGCCAAATCGAAGCCCGACTTGGTGCCGTCGCGGTCCATGCTGGTGAGCAAAATCTCGCCAGCGCCATATTCGGCCATTTGGGCCGCCCACTTCACTGCGTCCAAACCGGTGTTTTGACGGCCGCCATGGCTGTAAACATCCCAGCCCTCACCTCGCAATTTGAGGTCCTCACCCAGCCGACGTTTGGCATCAATGGCCACCACAATGCACTGCGCGCCATACTTTTTCGACGCATCCCGAATAACCTGCGGGTTGGCAATGGCGGCTGAGTTGAAGCTGGTTTTGTCTGCGCCTGCATTGAGCAAACGCCTGACATCTTCAACGGTTCGAACACCCCCCCCCACCGTCAGAGGGATGAAAACCTGTGAGGCCACCGCTTCAATGATGTGAAGAATGAGATCGCGGCCGTCGCTGGTGGCCGTGATGTCCAAGAAGGTGAGTTCGTCTGCGCCTTGCTCGTTGTAGCGCGCAGCAATTTCAACGGGGTCGCCCGCATCGCGGAGTTCTACAAAGTTAACACCTTTGACCACGCGGCCTCCGGTGACATCAAGGCAAGGAATGATTCTTTTGGCTAGCATGGTAATGAGAGGGTGAGGTGTTGCCAGCCTGCCCAAGATTGGGCTGCTTGAACTTCAATGGCCGTCGTGACGCTGGCAGTTTCAACGCACAACATGTGCTGATAGGCATCGTTGGGCATGTCTTGGAGTTGGGCACATTTTTCGGCACCTGGATTCCACACCACGCTTTGGCCCCATGAAGCGCTTTGCGAAATTTGCAGTGAGTTTGAGCCCTCTTGCAAAGTCCAGGTGGGCTGAGATTGGGCTTCTACATCGTAGACACGATCGAACTCGGCATCGAACTTCAACACACCAGAGCAGCTTTGATGGGTGTCGCGCACGGCGTCCCATTCTGCTTGTTGAGCTTGGCCATGCAAGCTCACGGCATCAAGGTGATTGACCGCCAAGTAGGTGTGCAAAGCGCCCGTGAAACTCAAAGTCTGGGGTCCCAGATTGTCAACTTGCAATTGAACTTTCAAGCCAATCTCAGTGAGCAGCACACTCAGTAAAGCTCTGAACTGACAAGGCCACATGGCCAGCGTGCTTGGATTGGCCGCAAGCTCAAACACTTTCTCTGAACCCTGGCTTAGTTCAGGCACGCATCGCCAAGCCAAATTGCGCGCAAAGCCATGCTTGGGCAATTGGCCGCGTTGGTTGAATTGCGGAAAGCACACTGGGATGCCGCCGCGAATGGCAGAGGTGCCATCGCAAACGGCCGCTGGGCTCAAAAACAAACGTTCACGGCCCTTGGCTTGCCAAGACAAAACTTGGGCGCCCTGTTGAGCGACAAACACACTGTCGCCATTGGGCAAAGACCAACGCCAACCCGGGTGGCCTTGATGGCTGTCAGTCGTTGAGTTCATCGGCCCGTGCCTGGGCTGCTTGGAAATCAAGGTCGCCAGAGTAAATGGCGCGGCCGCAAATGACGCCTTCAACGCCCTCGTCTTCCACCGCACACAACTGCTCGATGTCGGCCATGTTGGACAAACCGCCAGATGCAATGACCGGAATGGTGAGCGCTTGCGCCAACTTGACAGTGGCTTCAATGTTGATACCACTCAACATGCCATCGCGGCCAATGTCGGTGTAAATGATGGACTCAACGCCCCAGTCTTCAAACTTCTTGGCCAGGTCGACCACTTCGTGGCCCGTGAGCTTGCTCCAGCCATCGGTGGCCACTTTGCCATCTTTAGCATCTAGCCCCACAATGATGTGGCCGCCAAATGCACTGCAGGCGTCGCGCAGGAAGCCAGGGTTTTTCACGGCAGCTGTGCCAATGATGACGTAGCGCAAACCGCCATCGATGTATTTTTCGATGGTGTCGAGATCTCGAATGCCGCCACCCAACTGAACAGGAATGTCATCTCCCACCGCTTTGAGGATGGACTTGATGGCCGCGAAGTTTTGTGGTTTGCCGGCGAAGGCACCATTGAGGTCGACCAAGTGCAAACGCCTTGCACCTTTGTCGAGCCAGCTTTGGGCCATGGCCGCGGGGTCCTCACCAAACGTAGTGGCTTGGTCCATATCGCCTTGTTTGAGGCGAACACAATGGCCGTCTTTGAGATCAATTGCAGGTATCAGAATCATGGCTAATGGGTAGCGCTAGAGTGAAGAAAAATGAAATTGGAAATACTGTAAAGAAATTAGGGTTGCCAGTGCAAAAAGTTTCGATAAAGGGCCAAACCTTGGCTGGCACTTTTTTCTGGGTGAAACTGCGTTGCAAACAAATTATCGCGCGCAATGGCACTGGCAAAGCTGCCGCCGTAATCTGTTTCCCCAGCCACATCGGCCGTATTATGGGGTTTTGCGTAAAAACTGTGCACGAAGTAGAAATAGCTACCGTTGGGAATATCGCCCCAAACGGGATGAACAGCGGCCCCATGCGACATGAAATTCACTTGATTCCAGCCCATTTGCGGGACTTTGAAGCGGCTGCCATCAGCTTGGGTTTTGCCTGAAAGGCTGAATTTGATCACATTGCCCTGAATTAATCCCAGGCCTGGCGTATTGCCTTCTTCGCTGTGGTTTAACAACATTTGCATGCCCACACACACCCCAAACAATGGCTTTTTGGCAGCAGCCTCCAACACGGCCTCCATTAGGCCAGAGTCGCGGAGTTCACGCATGCAATCGGGCATGGCACCTTGACCCGGCAGCACCACCCGTGTGGCATCGCGCACATCTTGCGGGTTGGACGTGATTTTGACGTCAACACCGGTGTCTTGTGCCGCATGAATAACCGCCTGCGCCACAGACCTCAAATTGCCCATGCCGTAGTCGACCACCGCCACTGAGTTGGGAGACATGCTCAGAGCGAGCCCTTTGTGGAGGGAATGACACCCGCAGAGCGGGGATCGATTTCGAGTGCGGCACGCAAGGCACGCGCAAAGGCTTTGAAAACAGTCTCGGCTTGGTGGTGCGCATTGTCGCCCCGCAAGTTGTCGATGTGCAGCGTGACCAAGGCGTGATTGACAAAGCCTTGGAAGAATTCATGCATGAGCTGGGTGTCAAAGCCGCCCACCATGCCACTGGTGAATGGCACATGGTTGACCAAGCCAGGGCGGCCAGAAAAGTCGATGACTACGCGAGACAAGGCTTCGTCGAGCGGCACATAAGCGTGGCCATAGCGACGCAAACCTTTTTTGTCGCCCACTGCTTTGGCCACAGCTTGACCCAAAGTGATACCCACATCTTCCACAGTGTGGTGGCCATCGATGTGCAAATCGCCCTTGGCTTCGATGTCCAAATCGATGAGGCCGTGGCGAGCAATTTGATCGAGCATATGGTCAAAAAAACCAATGCCGGTGGACAGGCTGGATTGGCCAGTGCCGTCTAAATTCACTTTGACGCGAATTTGGGTTTCTGCAGTTTGGCGCGTGACTTCTGCAACGCGGGGTAAGCTCATAAAGATTCCTTGAGTGCTGCCAACATGCGCACGTTTTCTTCGGGGGTTCCGACGGTGAGGCGCAAACAATTGTTCAGCAATGGGTGCATTTTAGAAACGTTCTTCACCAAAATGCCTTTCAACTTCATACCTTCAAAGCACTTTGTGGCGTCTGGCATACGAACCAGCAACATATTGGCCTGACTTGGGAAAACTTGGACACCTGGCAAAAGTGCCAGTGATTGGCTAAGTTTTTCGCGTTCTTTGCGAATTTGAACGGCTTGAGCGGCAAAAACATCGGCATGCTCTAAAGCAAAAAGCGCACATTCACAGTTCAAGACACTGATGTTGTATGGCGGGCGGACTTTGTCAATCTGGCCAATCAAGGCCTTGGGCCCCACCATGTAGCCAAGGCGAACACCGGCCAAACCAAATTTGGACAAGGTGCGCATCAGCAGCACGTGGTCATGGCTGGCCAAGCGGTCCATGTAAGTTTGGCTGGCGAAGGGCTGATAGGCCTCGTCCATCACCACCAAGCCGCCCTGCTGGCCTTGCGCCACCACAATGCGTTCGATGACGTCGGCATTCCACAGAGTGCCAGTTGGGTTGTTGGGGTAAGCCAAATACACCACGGCAGGTTGGTGCGTTGCAATGGCACTGAGCATGGCCGCTTCGTCCAACTCAAAGTTGGCCGTGAGGGGCACCCCATGAAACTGCACGCCTTGGAGTTGCGCGCTCATGGCATACATCACAAAGCCAGGCAGCGGCGCCAAAAAGCTGGCGCCAGGCACATCACAGGCGACCGAAATGAGTGTGATGAGTTCGTCAGAACCATTGCCCAGCATGATGTCAAAGCCTTCTGGCATTTGCGCATACTTGGCCAGTTCAGCGCGCAAGACATTGACGCGGTCACCGGGGTAGCGATTGAGCGCCAAGGCACCCAGACGCTCACCCAATTGCTGTTGCAATTCTGGCGGCAAGCCGAAAGGATTTTCCATGGCGTCAAGTTTGACCATGCCCGCCGAGTCTTGAATGGCATAGGCATGCATCGATTGCACGTCTTGACGAATGTGTTTCAGCCAAGCGGCGGCATTTTGAGGGGCGCTCATGGTGTTTCTCTTTGCGGTGGCACGGGATTCAAGCGCAACTCGGCGGCGCGGGCGTGGGCTTGCAAGCCTTCGCCATACGCCAACTCGGCTGCAATCAGGCCCAAACTTTGCGCGCCTTTTTCACTCACCTCAATGAGGCTGGAGCGCTTTTGAAAATCGTAAACACCCAAAGGCGATGAAAAACGTGCGGTGCCGCTTGTGGGCAAAACGTGATTCGGGCCAGCGCAGTAATCGCCCAATGACTCACTGGTGAAAGCACCCAAGAAAATAGCGCCCGCATGTTTGAGCAAAGGCTCCCAAGCATGCGGATTGCGGCTGGACACTTCCAAGTGTTCGGGAGCAATGCGGTTGCTGATGTTGCAGGCTTCTTCCATGCTGCGAGTTTGAATGAGCGCACCGCGGTCGTTCATCGATTTGGCAATGATCTCGGCGCGCGGCAAGGTGGGCAGCAGCAGGTCGATGGCAGCTTGTACTTTGTCAATGTAGGCCGCATCGGGGCACAGCAAAATGCTTTGCGCCAACTCGTCGTGCTCGGCTTGTGAGAACAAGTCCATGGCCACCCACTCTGGCGGTGTGCTGCCATCGGCCAACACCAAAATTTCGCTGGGGCCTGCAATCATGTCAATGCCCACGGTACCAAACACGCGCTTTTTGGCACTGGCCACATACGCATTGCCAGGACCGGTGATTTTGTCGACCTTGGGCACCGTAGCCGTGCCAAAAGCCAAAGCCGCAACAGCTTGCGCCCCGCCAATGGTGAATGCACGCGAAACACCGGCCACATACGCGGCAGCCAACACCAAAGGGTTTTTCACACCTTGCGGCGTAGGCACCACCATGATGATTTCTGCAACCCCGGCCACATGCGCAGGTATGGCATTCATCAAAACAGAAGAGGGATACGCGGCTTTACCGCCAGGCACATAAATGCCCACCCGATCGAGGGGCGTGACTTTTTGCCCCAGCAAGGTGCCGTCTTCGTCTTGGTAGGACCAGCTTTCACCCGAAGCTATTTTTTGCGCTTCGTGGTAGGTCCGAACACGTTTGGCAGCGGCTTGCAAAGCATCCTTTTGTGCTACAGGCAAGCCATCAAAAGCAGCCTTGAGTTCGGCCTGCGTCAGCATCAAAGCCTGCATGTCTTTGGCGTTCAAGCCGTCAAAACGCTGGGTGTACTCAAGCACGGCGGCATCACCGCGCTGTTGCACATCGGCCAAGATCTCGGCCACGCGGGATTCAATGGCCGCATCGGCGTCGGCAGACCAATGCAAGCGCTTTTGAAACAGGGCTTCAAAATCGGCATCGGTGGTGCTTAAACGCAGGGCTTTGGCAAAAAGCGCAGTCATTGGTTTTCTCTTTGGTCGTTAGCTTGAAGCTTGGGCAGTTTGACGCGCTGACACGGCACCCGCAAAGGCTTGAATGATGGCGCGGATGGGTTCTTGTTTGAGTTTGAGCGACGCTTGATTCACCACCAAGCGTGAGCTGATGTCCATGATGCGCTCCACTTCAATGAGGTGGTTGGCTTTCAGGGTACTGCCAGTAGACACCAAGTCAACGATGGCATCGGCCAAGCCCGTGAGGGGAGCTAACTCCATGCTGCCATAGAGCTTGATCATGTCAACGTGTACGCCTTTTTGGGCAAAAAATTCACGCGCAATGTGGGTGTATTTGGTGGCCACTTTCAAGCGAGAGCCAGATTTAACGGCAGAGGCATAGTCGTAGTCGGCACGCACCGCCACACTCATGCGGCACTTGGCAATTTGCAAGTCCAAAGGCTGATACAAGCCCTGACCGCCATGCTCAATGAGGGTGTCTTTGCCGGTCACGCCCAAATCGGCGCCGCCATATTCCACATACGTGGGCACATCGGTGGCCCGAACCAAAACCACCCGCACGCCAGTTTGGTTGGTGGGCAAAATCAATTTGCGAGAAGTTTCGGGATCTTCCAAAACCTCAATGCCTGCCGCTTTTAAAAGTGGCAGGGTTTCGTCAAAAATGCGTCCTTTGGACAAGGCCAAGGTGATCATGTCAGTTCCTGTGATTACTTTGAGCGTTCAATTTGAGCGCCCACTTTGCGCAGTTTGGTTTCCATGCGATCGTAGCCACGATCGAGGTGATAGATGCGATCGACAATGGTTTCGCCCTCGGCCACCAAGCCGGCAATGACCAAGCTGGCAGAAGCCCGCAAGTCGGTGGCCATGACAGTGGCACCTGACAAGCGCGCAACACCCTGAACCACAGACACTTTGCCATCAATTTGAATGTTGGCGCCCAAACGAACCAATTCATTGACGTGCATGAAACGATTTTCAAAAATGGTTTCAGTGACCTTGCTGGTGCCCTCCGCAATGCAATTCAAAGCCATGAACTGCGCTTGCATATCGGTTGGGAAACCAGGGTACTCGGTGGTGCGAAAACTTTGCGCTTTCATGCGGCCTTGCGCTTTGACCCGGACAAAGTTGGAGCCCACTTCAATTTGCGCGCCAGCAGCCCTGAGTTTTTCAATGACAGCGTCGAGGTGATCGCCCCGCGCATGCTTCAAAACGACATCACCGCCGGTGGCCGCAACGGCGCACAAAAATGTGCCCGCTTCAATGCGATCGGCCACCACCGCATGGTCACAGCCCTTGAGTTTTTCAACCCCTTGAATGTGAATTCGGCTGGTGCCGTGGCCTTCAATCTTGGCGCCCATTTGAATCAGCATTTCGGCCAAATCAGGGATTTCTGGTTCTTGCGCCGCATTTTCTAAAACAGTTTCACCTTCCGCCAAAGCGGCCGCCATCAGAAAATTTTCTGTGCCAGTGACGGTTACCATGTCGGTGGCAATGCGGGCGCCTTTCAAGCGGGTTTGGCCTTTGGTCAAACTGGCCACCATGTAGCCATGTTCCACCACAATTTGCGCGCCCATGGCTTGCAGGCCTTTGATGTGCTGATCGACAGGGCGTGAACCAATGGCGCAACCACCGGGCAATGACACGCGGGCGTGGCCAAATCTGGCCAGCAAAGGGCCCAGGGCCAGCACGGAAGCGCGCATGGTTTTCACCATCTCGTAGGGTGCTTCAGGTTTGTTCAGGGCGCTGGCATTCAATGTCACGCTGCCGTCTTCTGCATGCTGGCAAGTCACACCCATGTTGCGAATGAGTTTCAACATGGTGCTGACATCTTGCAACTTCGGCACATTGCGCAGCACCACCTCCCGATCGGTTAACAAGGCAGCGCAAAGTTCTGGCAAAGCGGCATTTTTAGCGCCGGAGATGTCAATCTCGCCATTCAAAGAATGGCCGCCACGAATGATGAGTTTGTCCATTTTTTAGTTTGAGTATCTGGAGGAACGCGTTAGAAACGGCCTGGCATTCAAGCTTGCGCCTTGGCCCATTCGGCAGGCGTGAATGTTTTCATCGACAAGGCATGAACCTCATCGTTTTGCATTTTGTTGCCCAATGTGGCATACACCTTTTGGTGGCGCGCAATGAGACGCAGCCCCTCAAATTGGTTGGACACCACCACCGCTTGCCAATGGCGGCCGTCACCGTCCACGGTGAGATGTTGGCATGAAAGCCCAGCGGCAATCATGGCTTGAATTTGTTCTGCAGTCATTTTGTTCAGCTCACGAAAAAATTGAATCAGCCTCTGATTTTGTAGCCTGATTTCAGCCAATGAATGGCCAACGCACTGACGGCCAACATGGCCACAGAAACGACTGCCAAGCTGGTCCAAGGCGACACATCGCTTTGGCCAAAAAAGCCGTATCTAAAACCATCAATCATGTAAAAGAAAGGGTTCAAATGACTCAAGCCTTGCCAAAACGGGGGCAAGGAATGAATGGAATAAAAAACACCCGACAAGAAGGTCATGGGCATGATGACAAAGCTTTGGAAAGCCGCCATTTGGTCAAATTTTTCGGACCAAAGACCTGCCACCAAGCCCAAGGCACCCAACAGGCCCGCACACAAGACGGCAAAGACCAAAATCCAAACCGGCGAATGGTATTGCAAGGGTGCAAACCATACCGTGACAGCAAAGACACCGAAGCCAACCGCCAAACCGCGCAACATGGACGACCCCACATAGGCTACATACCAGTGCCAGTGAGACAAGGGCGTGAGCAGCAAGAAAACCACATTGCCCATGATCTTGCTTTGCACCAAGCTCGATGAGCTGTTGGCGAAGGCATTTTGCAAGACGCTCATCATGATGAGGCCCGGCAACAAAAATGCCGTGTAGGGCACGTTGTCATACACCTTCACATGGTCTTCTAGCACATGGCCAAAAATCAACATGTACAGCACCGAGGTTAATACTGGCGCAGCAATGGTTTGGAATGACACTTTCCAAAAGCGCAACACCTCTTTGTAAAGCAACATGCGCCAGCCGCTCATGATTTCCCCTCGGCCATCACATCCAAAAACACATCTTCTAAATCGGCCTTGCGAATTTCAACATCCTCCGCCACCAAACCAGCTTGGCGAACTGCCGCCAAGTAGCTTTCGATCTCCACCGCATCGTGTGCGGGAAACTGAACAATGCGGCCTGTGACGCGCGCCTTGGTAGCCAAATCAGGCGGCAATTGGCCATCCAACTTAAAGCGCAGCACATTGCTGGACGCCGATTTCAACAATTCAGAAGTGCTGGCCAATGCCAATACGCGCCCTTGTTTGAGCATGGCCAAGCGGCTACAAAGGGCTTCTGCCTCTTCCAAATAATGGGTGGTGAGCAAAACGGTGTGGCCTTCTCGGTTTAACTTGGCAATGAACTGCCACAGCGTTTGTCTGAGCTCCACATCGACGCCAGCAGTGGGCTCGTCGAGCACAATGACACGCGGCTTGTGAACCAAAGCCTGTGCCACCAAGACTCGCCGTTTCATGCCACCAGAAAGTTGCCGCATGTTTGAATTGGCTTTGTCTAGGAGTCCCAAGTTGTTCAACAACTCATCAATCCAGGCATCATTTTTTTTCACACCAAAGTAGCCCGACTGAAAACGCAAAGCCTCGCGAACCGTGAAAAAGGGATCAAAAACCAACTCTTGGGGCACCACACCCAGCATGCGCCGGGTTTGCGCGTAATCTATTTGAACGTCGTGGCCATGCACCATGACTCGGCCTTCAGTCGCTTTCGTGAGCCCCGCCAAAATGCTGATGAGCGTGGTCTTGCCGGCGCCATTGGGGCCAAGCAGACCAAAGAACTCCCCCTCAGCAATGTCAAAGCTCACCTTGTTGAGTGCTGTGAAAGGCTGGCTGCCAGGCTGTTTGGCAGGATAAGTTTTGGAGACGGATTGAAAAGAGATGGCGGGCATGAGCCCCCTATTTTACGGTCATGCGCTTTCGACCAAGAGCTC
>JAPLPO010000161.1:0-17918 GCA_026400155.1 Burkholderiales bacterium
CCCGCTTTTTACGCCTGCCATGCTCGAAAAATACAACCATCTCGAAGTCGAACCGTCCGCGCAAAACTATTGGAACGGCCGTGACGCCTACCGCGTCACCGAAGATTCGCGTGACGCGCGGGGTAACCTAAAGAAGAAGTTTTACGCCTGCTCCATGCTGCCCTACCCTAGCGGCAAGCTGCACATGGGCCACGTGCGCAACTACACCATCAACGACATGCTCACGCGCTATTTGCGCATGAACGGTTACAACGTGCTCATGCCCATGGGCTGGGATGCGTTTGGTTTGCCCGCCGAAAATGCGGCGCTCAAAAATGGCGTGCCGCCCGCCAAGTGGACCTACGAAAACATCGCCTACATGAAGAAGCAGATGCAGGCCATGGGCTTGGCCATCGACTGGAGCCGCGAAGTGGCCACCTGCGACGCCAGCTACTACAAGTGGAACCAATGGTTGTTCTTGAAGATGCTAGAGAATGGCGTGGCCTACCGCAAAACTCAAGTCGTCAATTGGGACCCTGTTGACCAAACCGTGTTGGCCAACGAGCAAGTGATTGATGGCAAAGGCTGGCGCACAGGTGCCGTGGTCGAGAAGCGCGAGATTCCTGGCTACTACCTCAAGATTACCGATTACGCCGAAGAGCTGCTCGACTTTGTCACCGGCGACAAGTTGCCCGGTTGGCCCGAGCGCGTGAAGCTCATGCAAGAAAACTGGATTGGCAAATCCACCGGTGTGCGCTTTGCGTTTCCGCACGACATTCGCGGCGCCGATGGTCAGCTCATTCAAGACGGCAAGATGTATGTGTTCACCACACGGCCCGACACCATCTTGGGCGTGACGTTTTGCGCGGTGGCACCTGAGCATCCATTGGCTGCGCATGCTGCACTCACGCAACCTGCCTTGGCCACGTTCATCGAAACTTGTCAAAAGGGCGGCACCACCGAAGCCGAGTTAGCGGTCAAAGAAAAAGAAGGCATGCGCACAGGCTTGTCTGTCATGCATCCGCTCACAGGCAAGCCTGTGGAAGTGTGGGTGGGCAACTACGTGCTCATGAGCTACGGCGATGGCGCCGTGATGGGCGTGCCAGCGCACGACGAACGCGACTTTGCGTTTGCGCTCAAATACCAATTGCCCATTCAACAAGTGGTGGCCTCTAAAGGCGTGGCCTTCAGTCACACCGAATGGCACGATGGCTTTGGCGACAAGGCCAATGGCGTGTTGGTCAACTCTGGCAAATACGACGACTTGAATTTCAAAGACGCCTTAGAAGCGGTGGCTGCCGACTTGGCCGCCAAAGGTTTGGGCGAGAAGAAAACCACGTGGCGTTTGCGCGACTGGGGCATCAGCCGTCAACGCTATTGGGGCACGCCCATTCCCATCATCCATTGCGATGAACACGGCGCAGTGCCCGTGCCCGAAAAAGATTTGCCGGTGGTGTTGCCGCAAGATTGCATTCCGGATGGCTCGGGCAACCCACTGAATAAACACGATGGCTTCCACGCGGGTGTGGTGTGTCCTGTGTGCGGCAAACCTGCTCGCCGCGAAACCGACACCATGGACACCTTTGTCGATTCGTCTTGGTACTTCATGCGCCATTGCGACCCGACCAACACCGACAAGATGGTGGCCGCAGGCGCCAACACCGACCAAATGGTGGCCGAGGGCGCCGACTACTGGATGCCCATGGACCAGTACATTGGCGGTATTGAGCACGCCATTTTGCACTTGCTCTATGCGCGCTTTTGGACCAAGGTCATGCGTGATTTGGGCTTGGTCAAAGTGGACGAGCCCTTCACCAAGTTGCTCACCCAAGGCATGGTGCTGAACCACATTTACTCCCGTCGCACCGACAAAGGCGGCAAAGATTATTTCTGGCCACAAGATGTAGAGAATGTTTTGGCCGACGACGGTAAAGTGATTGGCGCTCGTTTGAAAAAGGCTGTGGCCAATTTGTCAGAAGGCACCGCCATCGATTACGAAGGCGTGGGCACCATGTCCAAGTCTAAAAACAATGGCGTCGACCCGCAAGACCTCATTGAAAGATACGGTGCCGATACGGCACGTCTGTACACCATGTTTACCGCGCCACCCGAAGCCACCTTGGAGTGGAACGATGCGGCCGTGGAAGGCAGCTACCGATTTGTGCGCCGTGTGTGGAACTACGCTGTCAAAGTGGAAAGTGCTTTGAAGGTCGGCCTCACAGTTGACCGCTCGCAGCCCATCACCTTCAGCGCAGAAGCCAAAAAATTGCGCCTCGAAATTCACTCGGTGCTGCGCCAAGCCAATTACGACTACGAGCGCATGCAATACAACACCGTAGTGTCGGCGCTCATGAAGATGCTCAACACGCTGGAGGACTCACCCCTGTCTTCTTCCAAAGACGTGAACGACAACGCGGCCTTGGCCGAGTGCTATTCCATCTTGCTGCGCGTGATGTATCCCGCTTGCCCGCACTTGGCTTTTCAGTTGTGGAACGAGTTGGGCTATGGCGCAAGCCAAGGCGATTTGCTCGATACGGCTTGGCCCAGTGTGGACGAAACCGCTTTGCAGCGTGATGAGATTGAACTCATGTTGCAAATTAACGGCAAACTGCGCGGCTCGCTCACGGTGCCTGCCAATGCTGACAAAGCTGCCATTGAACAGGCTGCTGCATCGCATGAGCAAGTGACCAAGCAAAGCGCTGGCGCGGCGCCTAAGAAGATCATTGTGGTGCCGGGCCGTTTGGTCAACGTGGTGTTGTAAAGCACACGCCATGAACAACACTCAAGCATTGAGAACCCGTCGTCAAGCGCTGCAAGTTCTAGCGCGCAGCGTGACGGGTGGTGCGCTGTTGAGTGGCTTCGCCGTTGCAGGCTTGTCGGGTTGCGGTTTTCAATTGCGCCAAAGCGCTCAACTGCCCTTCCAATCTTTGTTTTTGAATTTGCCCCGTCAATCGGCTTTGGGCAACGACTTGCGAAAAATCTTGGCAAGTCAAGCCAACTTGAAAGTCTTCACCGAGGCCAAAGACTTGGCCGCCTCGCAGGTGGTGTTGGAGGTCTTGTCAGAAGTGCGCGAGCGAGTGGTGGTGGGTTTGAATGCATCTGGCCAAGTGCGTGAGTTGCAACTGCGCTTGAGAGTGAAGTTTCGTTTGCAGACACCTCAGGGCAAGAGCTTGATCCCTGAAGTGGAGCTGCAACAGCAGCGCGATCTGAGTTTTTTGGAGTCGGCCGCCCTGTCCAAAGAAATTGAAGAAACCATGATGTACCGCGATATGCAAGTGGACATCGTGCAGCAAATTTTGCGTCGCTTGGCGGCTGTCAAATCTCTTTAAGTTCAGTTAGACGCACGCCGCCTTTATGCAATTGGCCCTGCCTCAGCTTCAAGCACATTTGCAAAAAGGCTTGCGAAGCTTGTACACCTTGCACGGCGATGAAGCCTTGTTGGTGCAAGAGGCGGCCGACGCCATTCGCGCTACTGCCCGTCAGCAAGGCTATACCGAGCGCAGTGTGCACGTGGTGTCGGGTGCCCACTTTGATTGGAGCGAGGTGCTGGCAGCAGGGGGCTCCATGAGCTTGTTTGCCGATCGTCAAATATTGGAAATACGAGTGCCCACTGGCAAGCCCGGCAAAGAGGGCAGCCCCATGATTCAACAACTGGCTCAGAGCGCAGAGGGCAACGACAGCACCCTGACCCTGTTTGTTTTGCCCCGTTTAGACAGTGCCACCAAAAAAGGCGCTTGGTTTTCTGCCTTGGAGCAATTCGGTGTTTCGGTGCAAATTGACTCGCTAGAGCGAGCCCAATTGCCGCAGTGGATTGCGCAGCGTCTGAAGCTCCAACACCAAAGCGTGGCACCCGGACAAGAGGGCCAAAACTGTTTGCAGTTTTTTGCAGACAGGGTGGAAGGCAACTTGTTGGCAGCGCACCAAGAAATCCAAAAGTTGGGCTTGCTGTACCCCGCCGGCGAATTAAGCCAAGCGCAAGTGGAAGGCGCTGTGTTGAACGTGGCGCGCTACGATGTCTTCAAGTTGTCGGAAGCCGTTTTGTCGGGCCAGATTGCACGCGTACAACGCATGCTAGACGGCTTGCAAGCCGAAGGTGAGGCTGCAGTTTTGGTTCACTACGCTTTGGCAGAGGACATTCGCGCTTTGAAGCGTGTCAAAGACGCCATGGCAGAAGGCCGCCCCTTGCCCATGGCGCTGCGCGAGCAACGCATTTGGGGGGTGCGAGAAAAGCTGTTTGAGAGGGTCTTGCCTAAGTTGACGGCCACACGTTTGGCGCAATTGTTGCAAAACGCCCACCAAGTTGATGGCATTGTGAAGGGTCTGAAAGTGGCCGATTGGCCCACCGACCCTTGGCAAGCCTTGCAGCGCTTGGCTTTGCGGGTTTCAAGCGCTTGCGCAGCAAAGACTTGAGCGCTTTTGACAAGTTGCCACACAAGAGTGCGAAAATAGCGCCATGAACGCAACTCTCAACGCTACCGCCCAGCCAGCGGACACGGCCCTTGAAGCGACGCAGGCTTCTACGCAAGCTTCGATGCAAACTTTGGGGCAGCAGGCCAAAGTGGCCTCCGCGGCCATGGCCAAAGCATCCACAGCGGCCAAAAACAATGCCTTGAAGCGCTTGGCGGCTTTGCTTCGCCAGAACACCGACGCCCTGCAAATTGACAACGCCAAAGATTTGGCGCGGGCCCAGGCCGCAGGCTTGTCTGCACCCATGGTCGATCGTTTGCGTTTGAGCCCCCAGGTTCTGGCCACCTGTGCCGAGGGTTGCGAGCAATTGGCCGCCATGCCCGATGTCATTGGCGAAATCATCGGGATGAAACAACAACCCAGCGGCATTCGCGTGGGTCAGATGCGCGTGCCCTTGGGTGTGTTTGGAATGATTTTTGAAAGCCGCCCCAATGTCACCATTGAAGCGGCCAGTTTGTCGATCAAAAGTGGCAACGCTTGCATCTTGCGCGGTGGCTCAGAGGCCATTGAATCCAACAAAGCCTTGGCTTTGTTGGTTCAGCAAGCTTTGCAAGAGTCGGGCTTGCCCACGCAGGCGGTGCAGTTGGTACAAACCACCGACCGCGAAGCCGTGGGCCAACTGATTGCCATGCCCGAGTATGTCGACGTGATCATTCCGCGTGGCGGCAAAGGGCTCATCGAGCGCATCAGCCGCGATGCCAAAGTGCCCGTCATCAAACACCTCGATGGCAATTGCCACACTTACATCGACGACCCCTGCGATGTGGCCATGGCCGTGAAGGTGGCAGACAACGCCAAGACGCAAAAATACAGCCCCTGCAATGCCAGTGAGGGTCTGCTGGTGGCGCAGGGCGTGGCCGCAGAGTTCTTGCCCCTGATTGGCAAGGTCTATGCCGACAAAGGTGTCGAAATGCGTTGCTGTGCCAAGTCCAAAGTCATTTTGTCGCAGGTAGCCGGCGCCAAGTTGGTCGATGCCACCGAGCAAGATTGGTTTGAAGAATACTTGGCGCCCATCATCAGCATCAAGGTCGTCGATGGCTTGGACCAAGCCATTGCGCACATCAATCACTATTCCAGTCACCACACCGATGCAATCCTCACGCGCAATCACATGCATGCGCAGCGCTTCTTGCGAGAGGTCGATTCAGCCAGCGTCATGGTCAACACCAGCACCCGATTTGCCGATGGCTTCGAGTTTGGCTTGGGTGCCGAAATTGGCATCTCCACCGACAAGTTCCACGCTCGTGGACCCGTTGGTATAGAAGGACTCACTTCGCTCAAGTACGTTGTACTGGGCGAGGGTGAAGTTCGAAACTAATTACACACAAGGCGCTTATGGTTCCGCATTTAGTCACGGCCTTGAATGGCCCCATCAACGAACTTGAGCAGCGCGTGCTCGACTCCATGCCCGCCATTGAGCGCTGGTTCCGCCTTGAATGGATGGAGCACACGCCGCCCATTTACACCTCGGTGGACATTCGCAATGCGGGTTTCAAGTTGGCCCCCGTCGATACCAATTTGTTTCCCGGTGGTTGGAACAATTTGTCCACAGAGATGTTGCCATTGGCTGTGCAAGCCGCACAAGCTGCCATTGAAAAAATCTGCCCCGAAGCCAAGAACCTTCTGATCATTCCTGAGAACCACACGCGTAACACGTTTTACTTGAGCAATGTGGTTCAGTTGCAGCGCATCTTTCACATGGCGGGTCTCAATGTGCGCATTGGCTCGATCAATCCAGAAATCAAAGAAGCCACACTCATCGAATTACCCGGTGGCGAGCAAGTCACCTTAGAGCCTGTCATTCGCACCAAGCACCGCCTGGGTTTGAAAGATTTTGACCCCTGCACCATTTTGCTGAACAACGATTTGTCGGCGGGTGCGCCCGGTATTTTGGAGGAACTGCATGAGCAGCACTTGTTGCCGCCATTGCACGCAGGTTGGAGTGTGCGCCGCAAAACGCTGCACTTTCAAAGCTACGAAGAAGTGGCCAAGCGTTTTGGCAAATTGCTGGGCATTGACCCTTGGCTCATCAACCCCATGTTCAGTCAGTGCGGTGACGTCAATTTTGCGGAAGGTTTGGGCATTGAGGCTTTGCGCAGCAATGTCGATGCGCTCCTGACCAAAATCAAGCGCAAGTACAAAGAATACGGCATCAATGAAAAACCCTTTGTGGTGGTGAAGGCTGACAACGGCACTTACGGCATGGGCATCATGACCGTGCGCGATGTGTCCGACTTGGATGTGCTCAACCGCAAAACGCGCAACAAAATGAGCGTCATCAAAGACGGCCAAGTGGTCAGTGACGTCATCATTCAAGAAGGCGTGCTCACCAATGAGCGCATGAACGACGCCGTGGCCGAGCCCGTGGTTTACATGATGGACCGCTATGTGGTGGGTGGTTTTTACCGCGTTCATGCCGAGCGCGGTGTGGATGAAAACTTGAATGCGCCGGGCGCTAGTTTTGTGCCTTTGGCATTCGCCGAAACCCCCCACCTTCCTCAGCCTGGCATGAAGCCTGGGGCCAGTGTGCCCAATCGCTTCTACATGTACGGTGTGATTGGCCGTTTGGCCATGTTGGCCGCCAGTTACGAGCTTGAGTCAACCGACCCCGAGGCCGAGGTTTACGACTAAAGTATTCGGAAATTTTCCCGAGTTGCTGCGGTGCTACATTTCCAGACACCGCTGTCTTTTAGACTCTGGCCCCCATGGTCAAGATCGGAAAAGAGGCGCAGAATCGCCCACATTCTGAATAAAAGCCCAGCCTTGATGCTGGGCTGATTTTTGTGTCTTCAAGCAAAACCTCTTTAACCGCCCTGACCGTCGGTGCTATCGGCGTGGTCTATGGCGACATCGGTACCAGTGTGTTGTATGCCTTAAAAGAGGTTTTTGGGTCGGGCCATGTGGCCTTCACCCCAGACAACGTCTATGGCATTTTGTCCATCTTCTTTTGGACGCTCACCACCATCGTTTCGCTCAAATACGTCACTTTGGTGCTTCGTGCTGACAACCATGGCGAGGGTGGCTTGGTTGCCATGTTGGCACTGGCTTCCCAAGCGGTCAAAGACAAGCCCAAGCTGCGCAAAGTGCTTCTGCTGGTAGGCATTTTTGGCACTTGTTTGTTTTACGGCGATGGTGTGATTACGCCGGCCATTTCGGTACTTTCCGCGGTTGAGGGTTTGGAGATCATTTCTCCCAACTTTAAAAAGGCGGTGATACCACTCACCTTGGTCATTTTGTTTGCCTTGTTTGCCGTCCAAAAAAGAGGGACTGCAGGCATTGGCAAATTCTTTGGCCCGATCACCTTGGTTTGGTTTGCCGCCATCGCGGTGTTGGGCGTTTATCACATTGCCACTCAGCCTGAAATTTTGTGGGCCATCAGCCCCCACTACGCAGTGATGTTCATGTGGGAGAACCCAGGCACCACCTTCATCATTTTAGGCGCGGTGGTTTTGTGCGTCACGGGCGGAGAAGCACTTTACGCTGACATGGGTCACTTCGGCAAGAAGCCCATTCGACTGGCTTGGTTCACCACGGTCATGCCCGCCCTGACTTTGAACTATTTTGGTCAAGGTGCATTGCTGCTGTCCAACCCCGAAGCTGTTAAAAATCCTTTTTACTTGATGGCCCCCGATTGGGCGCTGATCCCCTTGGTGTGCTTGGCCACCATGGCCACGGTCATTGCGTCTCAAGCCTTGATCACAGGTGCCTTCAGTGTCACCAAACAAGTCATTCAATTGGGGTATTTACCTCGCTTGCAAGTGCTCCACACCAGCGTGAAAGATTTAGGCCAAATCTACATGCCTTTTGTGAACTGGGGCTTGTTCATTTTGATTGTGTTGGCCGTGGCATTGTTCAAGTCATCTAGTAACTTGGCGGCGGCCTATGGCATTGCGGTGTGTACCGACATGTTGATCACAACCATCCTGACTTTCTTCGTCATTCGCTATCACTGGAAAATGCCGCTTGCCCTTTGTATTGGCGCGACAGGATTTTTCTTTGTCGTCGACTTTGCTTTCTGGGCATCCAACATGATGAAATTGTTGGAGGGTGGTTGGTTCCCCTTGGTCATTGGTGGCGGCATTTTCTTGCTCATGATCACTTGGAGTGATGGGCGCCGCTTGTTGAACGACTCTAGGAAGTCCGATTCATTTGGCTTGGTTGACTTCTTAGACGCTATTTTTGTCGCTCCGCCTGTTCGTGTAGAAGGCACGGCTGTGTTTTTGACAGCCGAGATTGGCAGCGTGCCCAATGCCCTTTTGCACAACCTCAAACACAACAAAGTCTTGCACCGACAAAACTTATTTGTCACGGTTCAAAACCACGAAGTACCCTGGATCGGTTTAAACAAGCGAATAGAAATTGAGCCTTTGCACCACGACTGCTGGCAAGTGATTGTCAACTATGGCTTTAAAAATGATCCTGATTTGCCGAAGGCCTTGGAACAGTTGAAAGTTCATGGTGCCGACCTTGACCCAATGACCACCAGTTACTTCTTGTCGCGTGACATTGTCATTCCAACCATCGGCGGCGGCATGGCAACATGGCGTGAGAAGCTGTTTGCACAGATGCACTTGAATGCGAGTGCCGCAGCTGAATTTTTGAAACTGCCGAACAACTCGGTGGTGGAGTTGGGCTCGAAGATTGAAATTTGAGGGCGCAAGCCTTCAAATTGCAAGCCGCTCTACCTAGTCCTCAATCTGCGGCAGATCAGTTGCCGCTCATGGCCTCGCCCATTTGAAGTGGGCGAGTGCTAATCCAATCGGCAGGGAACTGAAGGGTGTTTTCTGGAAACAGCATCACCACGGTCGAGCCCAATAAAAACCGGCCCATTTCTTCGCCTTTTTGCAGACGCAGGTATTGTGTGTCATAGCGCCACTCTCGCACCGTGCCAGGTCGGGGCGGATTCACTTGCCCGTGCCACACGGTAGCCATGCTGCCCACAATGGTGGCACCAACCAGTACCAAAACCATGGGACCTTTTTCGGTTTCAAATTCGCACACTACGCGTTCGTTGCGCGCAAACAAGCCTGGTACACCCCGAGCCGTAGTGGGGTTCACAGAAAACAAATCGCCCGGCACATGAATCATGCGCAGCAACTTGCCCGCGATTGGCATGTGAATGCGGTGGTAATCGCGCGGGCTTAAGTAAAGCGTTGCAAATTGACCATTTTGAAATTGCGCAGCCAGATCGGCATCGCCGCCCACCAAAGCCTGCGTACTGTACTGATGGCCTTTGGCTTGAAAGATTTGGTCGCGTTCAATGGCGCCGCATTGGCTGATGGCGCCGTCGACGGGGCACACCCATGTGCTGCTTGCCAAAGGCCGTACACCATCCTTCAAAGGACGTGTGAAAAAATCATTGAAGCTTTTGTAGTGAGCGGGGTCTGCATGAGCGGCCTCGCTCATGTTGACGTTGTAGCGTTTGACAAAACGCTTGATGACCCAGGTGGTGACTGTGCCCCACTCGGCACTGGCCACGCGGCCCGCCAAGCGGGTCATGGCCAGCTTGGGCATCAGGTATTGCGGTATCACCGCCAATTGATCGGACACTCGGGCTCCCTAGATTCGGACTAGGGCCTATTGTAGAAGCGTCTTCTAAGGAGCCTAGAAAGTTAAGAGGTCTTTAAAGCGCCAATGAATTTTCAGCACGCCAGCCATACAACCACTCAAGCGCATCGTAAAAGCGTTCGGGTGTGCGGCCTGCCCACAGTTGGTTGCGCACCAAGCGCTCAACACCCTTGGCATGATACAGGCGCCCCATTTCGCGGGCCGACAGCACCACCCGCGCGGTGCGAGGAATGCGGCTTTTCTCATACAACTGAAATGCTTGGAGCACATCGCCTTGGCAATGCTTCATGGCCTCGCCCAAGGTGACGGCATCTTCAATGGCCATGCAAGCGCCTTGCGCCATGTACTGCAACATGCCGTGTGCCGCATCACCCAACATGGTCACGCGGCCCTCGCCCCACTTTTCGAGCGGGTTGCGGTCTGCGGTGGCCCAACGCCGCCAAGACTTTGGCAGGTTCAGCATTTGCCTGGCGCGAGGGCAGATGCCTTCAAAGTAGCTCAGCACTTCTTCCTTGCTGCCATCGGTCACGCTCCACTCTTCCTCTTGGCGGCTGTGAAAGGTCACCACCAAGTTGTATTGCTGACCACCGCGCAAAGGGTAGTGCACCAAGTGACAGTCGGGGCCGGCCCAAACCACAGGCGCATTGATTTGCAAATCGGCGGGCATTTCTTCAACAGGGACCACAGCCCGGTACACCACATGGCCGGAAATGCGCGGCGGATCGTTGAACATCATTTCCCGAATCACGGAGCGCACACCATCGGCCGCTATCAGCGCATCGGCTTTGAAAACACGGCCTTGTTGGTCAACGGCTGTGACGCCAGCATCGTTTTGGGACACACTGACAACCTTGGTTGAGGTTTCGACTTGAATCAAGTCAGAACCTTGGGCGCCTTCCAAAATACAAGTGTGAATGTCAGCGCGGTGAATCACGGCATAGGGGTTGTTAAAGCGATCGCGAAAAGCTTGACCCACTGGGAAGCTACCCACTTCCGTACCATCGACCGCATCCATCATGATGAGCCGTTCTGTGAACACAGCGCGCTTGCGGGCGTTTTCGCCAACGCCCAAGGCGTCCAGGGCGGCAAAGGCGTTGGGGCCCAACTGAACACCCGCGCCAATTTCTCCCAGCTCAGAAGCTTGTTCTAAAACCGTGACATGAACCCCTTGCTGACTGAGCGCCACTGCAGCAGCCAAGCCACCAATGCCGCCGCCCACCACAATGAATTTTTTGCCTTGGCAGCGCATGTTCAAAACTCCTGATAGAAGCCCAATGCGCGTTGCGTGGGCGCATCGTCAACATGGAAAAGATAAGCGTTGCCATGGTGCGCGCGGTGTTTGATTTCAGCGTGTGTAGGAATGGCCACCGTATCGCCCTCAGACCATTGCAAAGTCACCCCATCAATTTCCGATTCACCACGACCTTCAATCACATGCATGACCGAGCTGGCAGACCTGCGGCGGGGGCTGAAGTCAAGGCCATCTCTTAAAAGCTGGGCAGAGAAACCCAAGGTGGGCAAACAAGGCGCGCCTGTTTCTGGATTCACATACGCCAATTGAACAGCATCGTTTTTGGCTGTGCCCTTGTCGAGTGCCAACAAGGCTTTGCGCACATCCACCCAGGGATATCGAATTTGCGGGTAGGGCGCGCGCACCGATTGACTCAAAGAGCTAAACGGAACCAGGCCAGCACGCTGATACTTGGTTTGAGAAGCGTCCAGATCGGGGCCCGCATTTTGCGAGGGACCTTCAATGGCATACGAGGCTTCCATGCCATAAACCATGGGCAAGTCCAAAGCATCTAACCAAACCACAGGTCCTTGACCCTCGTGACCGTGTTCGTGCCACAGGCCAGCAGGCGTCAGGATCAAATCGCCTTTGTGCATCGGGCATTTCTCGCCTTGCACCGTGGTGAAACCGCCGTCACCTTCAACCACAAAGCGCACTGCACTGGGTGTGTGTCGGTGGTTGGGTGCCACTTCGCCTGGCAATATGAGCTGCATGCCCACATAAATATTGGGTGTGGCCACCAGTTTCTCGATGCCGTGGCCAGGGTTGCACAACACCAAGACTCGGCGCTCGGCTTTTTCAATGGGCGTGAGTTCGCCGGCCTTCATCAATTGGGGGCGCACATCTTTGTAATGCCAAACGAAGGGCTGGGTGGCACGCGAGGGCTTGCCACGCGGCAGCAGACCGCGCAGTTGCGGCCACAAAGGGGCTATCGACAGCGCAGTCATGTCGGCAATGTAGTCTGCGGGCAAGTCTTCTAAACGACCCAGTGAGTCAGAGTGGCTGGAGGGGTTCAAGGTCAGTCTCCTGAGAATGTGCTTGGATTTAATAAGTATACATATTAATTTCAAGCTGGCAAGTGGCCAATCTGTTTTTAGAGGCCATTCAAGGTTGGAAAGCTGTGCTGCGTCAGTCAGTTGGAAGACGCGCCAAGGCACAATCAAGGGATGACTTATTTATTGAATGTCCAACATTTGGACAAAAGCTTTGGCGACAACAAGGTGGTGGACGATTTGTCCTTCCACATTTCTCCCGGGGAGTGTTTGGGCGTGATTGGCCCCAATGGCGCCGGCAAAACCACCACGCTGCGCATGTGCTTGGGTTTGACCACGCCTGATGCTGGCAGCATCACCTACTTTGACAGCCTTTCCATGCCAGATGATGCCTTGGCTATCAAAGCCCGCCTGGGCGTGGTGGCTCAAATGGACACGCTAGATCCAGACTTCACGGCCGAGGAAAATTTGTTGGTGTACGGCCGCTACTTCGGCATGAAAGACCGGGACATCAAAGCACGCATTGCGCCGCTGTTGGAGTTTGGCGCACTGACCAGCAAAGCGAAAGCCAAGCCGGGTGAGCTTTCAGGCGGCATGAAGCGCCGATTGAGTTTGTCGCGCGCGCTCATTAACCAGCCGCAAATGTTGATGCTGGACGAGCCCACCACAGGCCTCGACCCACAAGCTCGGCACTTGATGTGGGAGCGCCTGCAGATGCTGATGCAAGAAGGCAAATCGATCTTGCTCACCACCCATTTCATGGACGAAGCCGAACGTTTGTGCGATCGATTGTTGGTGATTGACCATGGCAAAAAAATTGCAGAAGGCAAACCACGCGATTTGATTGCACAGCACCTAGAGCCCGATGTGGTGGAACTGTATGGCCAAGGCGCTTTGGCTTTGGCGGCTGAAGACTCGCCGCTCAGGCAACATGCGGCGCGGGTTGAAGTGAGTGGCGAAACTGTGTTTTTTTACACGTCAAAGGCTGAGCCATTACTGATTGCATTGCAACCATGGCCGCACATTCGCAGCTTGCACCGTCCGGCCAATTTGGAGGATTTGTTTTTGAAACTCACCGGTCGACAAATCAGGGAGAACGCATGATGCAAAAGCAACACGTCACCCCTTCTGTATGGGCACCGCCGCAACTCTCGATGCGATGGTGGCCTGTGTTTTTGCGCAACCTGTTGGTATGGCGCAAGTTGGCCCTGCCCAGTTTGGTGGGCAACATTGCTGAGCCCCTCATGTGGTTGGTGGCCTTTGGCTATGGCTTGGGGGCCTTGGTGGGCGAGGTGACCACGGGCGGTCAGCAAGTGTCTTACATTTTGTTCTTGGCCAGTGGCAGCATCTGCATGAGCGCCATGAATGCGGCTTCCTTTGAAGCTCTGTACTCGGCCTTCTCGCGCATGCACATGCAAAAGACCTGGGACGGCATCATGAATGCACCGGTGCGCTTAGATGATGTGGTGATGGCCGAAATGTTGTGGGCAGCCTAGAAAGCCTTGTTTACCGTGACCGCTATTTTGGGCGTCATGTTGGTGCTGGGCATCAGCCACAGTTGGAAATTGTTGTTGGCATGGCCGGTGTTGTGGTTGGTGGGCGTGACCTTCAGCTGCATTGCTTTGATCTTCAATGCCATGGCCAAGGGCTATGACTTTTTCACGTACTACTTCACTTTGTTTCTCACGCCCATGATGTTTTTGTCGGGCATTTATTTTCCGCGCACCCAATTGCCAGAGTGGTTGCAAACTGTCACAGACTATTTGCCCCTGACCGCCGCCATTGAATTGGTGAGGCCCATGTTTTTAGATCAGTGGCCGAGCAATGTGGCAGGCAATTTGAGTTTGCTGGTGGGTGTGACTGTGGTGGCATTTTGGGTGGCTTTGGCCTTAACCCGAAAGCGATTCAGAGCATAAGAACTTAAGAGCAAGCGGCGGCTGTTTTTTTTCATTTCAACTTTTCATTTTTAAAATCATGATCATTCAAAAAGTAGGCATCATTGGCGCAGGCACTATGGGCAACGGCATTGCACAAGCTTGTGCTGTGGCGGGCATTCCCGTGGTGATGGTGGACATTTCGGAAGCAGCAGTAGCCAAAGGCATTGCGACGGTGTCGGGCAGCTTGGACCGCTTGGTGAAAAAAGAAAAAATCACGGAAGCCGACAAGGCGGCAGCGCTGGCCAAAATTCAAGGGAGTACCCAGTACGAAGACTTGATGAGCGCCGATTTGGTCATTGAAGCCGCCACCGAAAACCAAGACCTCAAGGTCAAAATTTTGAAACAGCTTGATGGCATGTTGGCGCCAGAGGTCATCATTGCTTCTAACACCTCTTCCATTTCCATCACGCAGTTGGCCGCAGTCACCAAGCGAGCAGACCGCTTCATTGGCATGCACTTTTTCAACCCTGTGCCCATGATGGCTTTGGTGGAAATTATTCGCGGTTTGCAAACCAGCGACGAAACGCACGATGCTGTGCATGCGCTGGCTACCGTATTGGGCAAAACGCCCATCACTGTGAAGAACGCGCCTGGCTTTGTCGTCAACCGCATTTTGGTGCCCATGATCAACGAAGCCCTGTTTGTGTTGTCTGAAGGCTTGGCCTCGCCCGACGACATTGACGCTGGCATGAAGCTGGGTTGCAACCAACCCATTGGCCCCCTGGCGCTGGCCGACATGATTGGCCTAGACGTGTGCTTGGCCGTGATGGAGGTCTACCTCAAAGAATTTGGCGACAGCAAATACCGTCCTTGTCCCTTGCTCAAAGAGTTGGTGGCCGCCGGCCGTTTGGGCCGAAAAGCGGGCCACGGTGTTTACCAATATTGATCTAAAGCAAGTTCGTTGAGTGCGTCACTCTTTAATCTGCAGCCAAGGTTCTCTATGACAACAATTCACCCAGAAGGCAGCATCGACTTGGAAGTACAGGGCGGCGTGCTGTTGATCGGCATCAACCGACCGAACAAGCGCAATGGCTTCACGCCCAAGATGTACCGTGAGTTGGGTGAGGCCTATACACGCCTGGACGACGATCCTGCGCTGCGAGTAGGGGTCTTGCATGCCATGGGCGATCACTTCACAGCGGGACTCGATCTGCCCACCATTGCACCGCTCATGCAGCGCGGCGAAAAAGCCGTGCCGCTGGGTTTGGTCGACCCGCTCAATTTGGGCATGGAAGGCTATCGCCGCCGCACCAAGCCCATGGTGGTGGCGGTGCAGGGCATTACCTATACCCTGGGCATTGAGTTGATGTTAGCGGCCGACATTGTGGTGGCTGCAGACAACTGTCGCTTCTCGCAATTGGAAGTGAAGCGCGGCATCATGGCCACCGGCGGCGCTACATTGCGCATGGCCGAGCGCGCCGGCATGGGCAATGCCTTGTTGCATTTGCTCACGGGCGATGAGTTCAACAGCGCAGAAGCGATGCGTTTGAATTTTGTGCAACGGGTGGTGCCTGCAGGGGAGCAGTTGAGCGAAGCGCTCAAGATTGCCAAAGCCATTGCGGCGCAAGCACCCTTGGCGGTGGTGGCAACGCGTCAAAATGTGTTGAAGGCTGTAGAGCAAGGCCCCTTGGTGGCCATGCACGAATTCATCTCGGTGCAAAAAACGCTGTCCAACAGCGAAGACGCCAAAGAGGGCGTGCAGTCCTTCATTGAAAAACGCGATGCACGCTTTACCGGAAAATAACATTTTGAAAACAGCTATGCACCGTTTGAATTTTGAGGAACACAGAATGACGAATGAACTCCCACAAGGGCCTGCCGAGTGGGACGCTTTGCATCCATATGCCTCGCTCACACCCGATGCTGTGCTGGATGCTTTGGCCGATATTGGGTTGATGGGCGATGGCCGCTTGACGGCTCTCAGTTCTTACGAAAACCGCGTCTATCAAATTCAACTTGAAACCGAGCGTGAACCCACGCAAACCGATGGGACGCCAGTGCCCAACAGTGTTGTTGCTAAGTTCTATCGGCCAGGCCGATGGACCGATGCGCAAATTCAAGAAGAGCACGACTTTGCGGCCGAGTTGGTGGCGGCAGAAGTTCCGGTGGTGCCTGCGTTGAATTTGCAAGGCCGTACTTTGCATCACAAGCCTTTTGTTGGGCTTCAAGCACATGGTGCACATTCCACTTTAGAAGACCAAGCATTTCAAGGCTTCTCTTTTTCCGTCAGTGAACGTCGTGGGGGCAGACCACCCGAGTTGGATGATGATGAAGTGCTGGAATGGATTGGCCGATTTTTAGCGCGCATTCACACGGTGGGTGCTGCCAAGCCTTTTCACAACCGACCTACACTCAGCATCGAAACGTTCATGCAAGAACCCAAGGATTGGTTGTTCAAGAACAAAGCCATTCCCATGGAAGTCGAGCGTGCATGGCAAGACGCTTGGCAACAAGCCATGAAGGTGATGCATGCAGCAGGCTTAGGTTCTGCGCACGGCAGTGATTGGCCCCATTTTCAAATGCTGCGTTTGCATGGCGATTGCCACCCAGGCAATATTTTGTGGACGCCGGCAGATTTGCCAGATGGTGGCCCACACTTTGTGGACCTAGACGATGCGCGCATGGGCCCTGCCGTACAAGACTTGTGGATGCTGTTGTCGGGTGATCGCAAACAACGCTCGGGTCAATTGAGCATGCTGCTGGAGGGTTACGAGCAAGTACGTGATTTTGATCGGCGCGAACTGGCCTTGATTGAGCCGCTGCGCACTCTGCGCTTGGTGCATTACAGCGCGTGGCTAGCCCGTCGCTGGGACGATCCCATCTTCCCCATCAACTTCCCGTGGTTCGGCACCCCCGATTATTGGCGCGGCCAAGTGCAAATGTTGGAAGAGCAGATCGAGCAAATGCAGGAGCCGCTGCTGGTGGTTTGATTGACGCTCTTTGCTGACATCAAATTAGACTTATCACATCACGCAAATGCGCAGCTGTTTGCGAGAGTTGTCTTTTTTCAAAGAGATCCAGCATGTCCGCTGGCGTCATGCTTGGACGATTCCATCGTATTCGCATTTTCTTGATGGCTTTTAATGCTTTCGGTTGGTTCAGCATGATCTGATTGAGTACAAACTGGTCAGGCGTTTGTATTTCAACATCAAATTGACCCAACACTTTTGCTGGAAAGTCTTTCGTGTTTAAGCTCACTATCGCATCTGCGTTTCCGCGAATCGCAGCAGCTAGAACATGTCGATCATTGTCATCAGGTAATTGGACGCAAGGGATAAAAAGCTCGTAATCTACGATCAAGCAATCTGGAACTGCCTCGCGCATCTGTTCAATTAATTTCGGAATTATTCTCCCAGCATCGGGATACTGCGCTAAAAGTGAAGTTGTCCATTCCCGTTCTATTTCTTGAGTCCATCGCGCTGCATATAAATCAGCATGCGCAAGGCTCAGTAAAACATCTCTTTGTAATCGCGAAAATAAAACACACGCATCCAATACAGCCGTATAGCGACCATTGATCGCCACTTATAGCGTCTCGCCAATATCGTCTGAATACTGACGAAGTTTCTGTAGTGCATTTTCAGAGCGTATCTTTTGCGCTTCTTGGTAGCGAATAAGTTCTTCAAATTCGATGCGACGATGACTGTTTACCAGACGACATTTCAGTCGTTGGGCATTAATTTC
>JAPLPO010000161.1:17957-19745 GCA_026400155.1 Burkholderiales bacterium
CATTCAGAAAAGCGGCGGCCTCTTGCGTCGTCAATTCACACTTTTGCGTAACCAAAAGCATGGGCTCACACTTGGCCATTTGTCGCAATATGTCTGCGAAGAATCTTAAAGCGCGAGGAGGTAATTGCAACTCGGGAATTTGAGTTTCACCGTCGTCGGTCGTGATGCTAACTTTGATGCAATCAGCCTTTGAATGATCTAAAGCCGCGACCAAGCAAGCCCGAGCAGCCTCTGCCATTTCTGCTTCAGCTTCATTGGCTGGATCTAGAACATGTTGATTCATCAATTACCCCTGGTTGTTGCCAAACTTAAGTGGGCCTTTCTTAAGGCTCGAATCGCATTATTAGCATTAAACGAAATAAACGCAACAATTAAAACAATTTGATGTTTTAGAAATGACAAAGCCGCCCGAGGGCGGCTTGTCGCCTTTAAAGCACTTGGCCAGACCAAGCGGTTAAAAGGGGAGTCGTGAGAAAACTATACAACAGAAGTAAACAATGACCGATATTCAAACTGACATTTGCCTTCAATTAAAACTTAAACCAACAAAGCATTCACACGGCGCACATAAGCCGCTGGGTCTTCCGGCATACCGCCTTCGGCCAACAAAGCTTGGTCAAACAAAATGTTGGCCAGGTCATGGAAATGCACGGAGCCTTCAAGCTTCTTCACCAACGCGTGCTCAGGGTTCACTTCCAACACAGGCTTGGTTTCAGGGGCTTGTTGACCCGCCTGCTTCAGCATGCGCGCCAACTGCATGCTCATGCCGTTGTCGGTTACCACCAAACAAGCAGGTGAGTCCACCAAGCGGCTGGTCACGCGCACGTCTTCGGCTTTGTCTTTCAAAGCTTCTTTCAATTTGGCCAGCAAGGGCTTAAAGGTTTCTGCCGCTTCTTCAGCGGCTTTCTTCTCTTCTTCGTCTTGCAAGCTGCCCAAGTCAAATGCACCTTTTGCCACGCTTTGCATCGGTGTGCCATCAAAATCGTTCATGAAGTTGAGGGCCCACTCGTCTACGCGGTCGGTCATGAGCAAGACTTCAATGCCCTTCTTCTTGAACACTTCCAACTGAGGGCTGTGCTTGGCAGCAGCCAATGTGTCGGCAGTGATGTAGTAAATGGCTTCTTGGCCTTCTTTCATACGCGCTTTGTAGTTGGCCAAAGACACGCTCACTTCGTCAGACGAAGTCGATGCAAAGCGCAACAGTTTGGCCAAGCGCTCGCGGTTGCCAAAGTCTTCGCCCAAGCCTTCTTTCAGCACCGCGCCAAACTCTTTGTAGAAGCTGGTGTATTGGCCATGCTTGGATTTGTCTTCTTCGCTCACCACATCAGTTACACCATCTTCAGACGCGGCAGGTGCCTCGTTGTGCTTGGCCAAGTCTTCGAGCATGGACAACACACGCTTGGTACAACCTTCGCGAATGGCTTTGACGTCGCGGCTTTCTTGCAGCAATTCGCGGCTGACGTTCAGAGGCAAATCAGCAGAGTCCACCACGCCTTTGACAAAGCGCAAGTAGCTGGGCATAAGCGCTTCGGCATCATCCATGATGAACACGCGCTTCACATACAACTTGATGCCCGCTTTCTTTTCGCGGTTCCACAAGTCTTGCGGTGCTTGTGAAGGGATGTACAACAGTTGGGTGTACTCGGTGCTGCCCTCGACACGGTTGTGTGTCCAAGTGAGGGGCTCTGCAAAGTCTTTGCTAATTTGTTTGTAGAAATCTTTGTACTGTTCTTCGGTCACTTCTTTCTTGGGGCGTGTCCACAAAGCAGTGGCTTTGTTGATGGCTTC
>JAPLPO010000148.1 GCA_026400155.1 Burkholderiales bacterium
GCTTGGCCTTGGCCGCTTGGGCCAAAGCCGAAGTGCGCGCGGGTCAAAGCGGGGAAGCCACTTGGTTCATCGATCCACTGCCTTACAAGTTTGACCGCTTGAAAGCCCAGGCCTGGCCCCTGATGGACGCCTACAACCAAGCCGCTGCCAAATACAACGAAGCGGTGAGTCAATTTCCAGCCAGTGTGCTGGCCAATCAAGTCAAATTTGTACCGGCTCAAACGCTGGACATTGCCGATTTGTTGGCATGAAGCTCTGCTTTTCCTGAAGGCCCGCATTGCAGCCCAATTTACAAGCACCGCTTTGGCAATTGTTGCAAGCTGCGGCACTGGTGGCATTGGCCGTTCAAAACGGCCGGTCTATGACCGCTGCTTTAGAGACAGTTCCCAAAGATTTGCGACCTGGTGTTCAAGCACTGTCGTTTCAAACCATGCGTTGGTGGGGGCGCGCCTTGGCACTTCGAAAATGCTTGGCGCGCAAAGCGCCGCCGGCACAAGCAGATGCCTTGCTCTGTACGGCACTGGCCTTGTCTTGGCAAGACGAGTTGGCCCCCTATCCAGTTCACACCTTGGTCAACCAAGCCGTTGAGGCGGCACGCAGGCACAAAGACATGCGTGCCCAAGCACCCTTTGTCAACGCGTGTTTGCGCCGCTTCTTGCGCGAACGCGAGGCCCTGATTGCGCAAACCGATACCGACATCACTGCACTTTGGAACCATCCGGCTTGGTGGGTCAAGCGCTTGCAAACCGATCATCCGCAAGAGTGGCAAACCATTTTGCAGGCGGCGCAGTCGGCGGCGCCCATGACACTGCGCGTCAGTCCCAAGCACAGTTCGGTACAGGATTATTTGCAAGCCTTGGAGGGGCAGGGCATCGCGGCCAAAGCAGTGGCCCAGTTTGGCGTTCAGTTGCTCAAGGCGGTACCCGTCCATCAGCTGCCCGGATTCTCTGAAGGCCATGTATCCGTGCAAGATGCGGCGGCGCAATTGGCGGCGCCTTTGTTGCTCAATGGCTTACAAGCATCCCAGCAAGCTTTGCGTTTGCTCGATGCCTGCGCGGCCCCAGGTGGCAAAACAGGCCATTTGTTGGAATGCCATCCAGAGGCCCAAGTCTTGGCTTTGGATGTCGACCCCGTGCGCTGTGAGCGCATTCAACAAAACTTAGACCGACTCAAGGTGAAAGCCCAAATTGTGGCTGCCGATGCGGCCACGCCTGCCGATTGGTGGGATGGCCAAAGCTTTGACGGCATTTTGCTCGATGCACCTTGCACCGCTTCTGGCATTGGCCGAAGACACCCCGATGTGAGGTGGCTCAGGCGCGAATCAGATGTAGCGCAGTTGGCCGCTATTCAAGCCAAGCTTCTAAAGGCGCTGTGGCCCTTGGTCAAACCCGGGGGCAGATTGCTTTACTGCACATGTTCGGTCTTCAAGGCCGAGGGCGAATTTCAAATCCAAACGTTTGTTCAACACAACACTGATGCCCAGATCTTGCCCTCTCCAGGCCATTTAACACCCTCAAGTGCCACATCTGAGACCAGTCTCCGCGACAATGTCATGGGTGAACATGACGGTTTTTATTACGCACTGCTGGAAAAGCGTTCAATTTAAGTTGAATGGCATGGCGCGCACAAGTCTTTGGCTTCGTTCGCTCTGTTGGTGCGTTTGGTCGGTGTGTGCGGTATTTGCGGCGTCAATTCCTGGCCATGCTCAAACGCCGCCAGTTTCCCAGGTTGAGGTTTCAGAATTGCGCCTTGAACGTTCGGAGGGTGCTTTACTTTTGCAAAGTACTTTGCGCCTAGACCTGAGCCACGCGGTGGAAGAAGCCTTGCAAAAAGGCATGCCCCTTTATTTTGTCACCGAGGCCGAGCTCGTGCGCGACCGTTGGTATTGGTACGATAAGAAAATCAACACCATTGCCCGCCATTACCGGCTGGCCTACCAGCCACTCACCCGCATGTGGCGTTTGAATGTGTCGCGCGAACCCATTGGGGCGGTGGGTTTGGCCAGCAGTTTGTCGCAAACCTTCGAAACACTGCCAGAGGCTCTGGCGGCCATTCGAAGAACAGTCAATTGGAAATTGACCGATGTGTCCGAGCTTGGTAGCGACAACAAGTACACCCTCATTTTTAAGTTTCGTTTGGATGTGTCGCAATTGCCAAGGCCCTTCCAGATGATGGCGGGTAGCCAATCAGAATGGAATTTGAGCACCCAAAAAACCTTGCGCTTCAGCTCTGAAGTAGGACGCTAAGCAGATCCGTCAAAGCTTACTTTTGTCATGAATCGGAACCCCAAAGATCGAATTGCCACTGGCGCACAAGCCTCTAAAACAGTGCGCTGGATGGTGGGTATTGGGGTGACAGTTTTATTCATCATTGGCCTTGTGCTGTTGATACTTCTCACACAAGCCACCAGCAACCGCGCGCTTTATGACCGCAACTACGATCGCCTTTACTGGATCAATACCGCGGTTGCCTTGCTGTTGTTGGCCGGGCTGCTTTGGGGACTGACGCGCCTCATCATTCGCTTGCGGCAGGGGCAATTTGGATCGCGCCTGTTGGTCAAGCTTGCGGCTATTTTTGCACTCGTGGGCGTGATACCTGGCGTTTTAATTTATGTGGTGTCTTATCAGTTTGTGTCTCGCTCTATTGAGAGCTGGTTTGATGTGAAGGTGGAGGGCGCCTTGGTGGCTGGCTTGAATTTAGGCCGTGCCACCTTGGACACTTTGTCAGGCGATTTGGCCAAGCAATCTCGAGTGGCAGCGCAGCAGTTGGTGGATGTTCAAGAGGCCACTGCGGCACTCACACTAGACCGAGTTCGCACCCAAATGGATGCCAACGACGCCGTGTTGTGGTCGCTCGATGGCCGGCTCATTGCCACGGCGGGGCAGTCGCGTTTTGCCATTCGGCCAGAGCGGCCCACAGCAGCCCAGTTCAAACAAGTGCGCAGCAAACTCAGCGTCGAAATTGTGGAAGGGCTGGACGAAGCGGCGGGTACGCCAAGCGGGCGCATCAAAGTACTTACGCTGGTGCCTCAAAACAGCCTGAGCTTGAGAGACGACCCCTGGGTTTTACAAATTTCTCAGGAGCTTCCTACCACCTTAGTGGCCAATGCCTTGGATGTTCAGCTGGCCAATCGGGAATACCAAGAGCGAGCACTGGCGCGAGATGGACTTCGCAAAATGTACATCGGCACGCTCACATTGAGCCTGATCATGGCCGTGCTGGCCGCGGTGTTGCTTGCAGTTCTGTTGGGCAACCAAATTGCCCGGCCCTTGCTCTTGTTGGCATTGGGTATGCGCCAGGTGGCTGCGGGTGACCTCACCCCCAAATACACGCTGCAAGGCAAAGACGAGCTAGGTGGTTTGACCCGCTCCTTCGCTGAAATGACGCAGCAGCTGTCGGATGCCAGAAGCGCCGTCGAGCGCAGTTTGATGCAACTCGATGCCGCCCGAGGCAACTTGCAAACCATCTTGGACAACCTGACTGCTGGCGTCATTGTGTTCAACGCGCGGGGCGTGATTCAATCTTCTAACCCTGGCGCAACGCGCATTTTGAAAGTGCCTTTGGCTGCGCATCAAAAGGCGTCATTTTTGAGTTTGCCCAATTTGCAAAACTTTGCCACAGGCGTGCAAGAACAGTTTGAACTGCTTTCCTCAGACAAAGACCGGCACGAACTTGACCACTGGCAAAAGTCCTTTGAAATCCATGCGTCGGGCCAAGGCTTGGAGGCCACCTCCGTGACACTGGTGGCCCGAGGCGCTATCTTGCCCGACGGCATGCGGCTTTTGGTGTTTGACGATATTTCTGAAATTGTGTCGGCCCAACGCTCTCAGGCTTGGGGCGAGGTGGCCCGCCGCTTGGCGCACGAAATCAAAAACCCCCTAACGCCCATTCAATTGTCTGCAGAGCGTTTAGAGCGCAAACTCAACGGCAAGTTAGAGGAGACAGACCAGACGGTTTTGTCCAAGTCGGTGAAAACCATCGTCGATCAAGTGGCCGCCATGAAGCGTTTGGTGGACGAGTTTCGAGACTACGCCCGGCTGCCCTCAGCCGATCTCAAACCTCTAGACCTCAACAGCTTGATTACCGATGTGATGGCCTTGTATGCGCCAGAGCCACTTGAAAGAGCAACACGACCCCAAGTCAAGGCCGACCTTGACCCCACTTTGCCGCTCATAGAGGGCGACGCACAGCAACTCAGGCAGGTGGTTCACAACCTCATTCAAAACGCACAGGATGCCAGCGATCCTCAATCCCATGTGAGCGTGGTCACCCGTTGGAGCCCTGCGCGCAAGCGCGTCAAGTTCACCGTTCTCGACGAAGGCCCTGGTTTTTCCCCCAATATATTGCAGCGGGCGTTTGAGCCCTACGTCACAACCAAAGCCAAAGGCACCGGTTTGGGGCTGGCTGTTGTGAAGAAAATTGCCGATGAGCATGGGGCCCGATTGGATATTGCCAATCGAGTTGAAGATGGGGTGGTCAAAGGTGCCCAAGTATCGTTATCATTCACTGTCGAGAAATTGGCGCAAATTTAAAGCTTGCGTCAATTTTGAGATGGGCTTCAAATGTCCAATCAAGAAAAACAGTCGATGCAAATTAGAGGCAACTAAGCGCAACATGGCAAATATATTGGTGGTCGATGACGAGTTGGGCATTCGCGATTTGCTCTCCGAAATCCTCAACGATGAAGGACACAACGTAGAGCTGGCCGAGAACGCCGCGCAAGCGCGAGAGATACGTCTTCGCATGCGGCCCGATTTGGTGTTGCTCGACATTTGGATGCCCGACACCGATGGCGTGACCTTGCTTAAAGAGTGGTCCACGGGTGGTCTTTTGAACATGCCGGTCATCATGATGAGTGGCCACGCTACCATCGACACCGCAGTCGACGCTATTCGAATTGGCGCTCAGGCATTTTTAGAAAAACCCATCACGCTGCAAAAACTTTTGAAAACGGTTGAGCAAGGCTTGGCACGCGAGCAAGTGCGCCAAGCGGCCGCGGCCTACCAAGCTTCTCAATTGCCAGTGGGCAATGCGGCCCCCATGCCCTTGGGTGCTGCCAGCAGCCAAGACCATGTGCTTCAAGTGTCCCAAACCTTTGACCTTGATTTGCCTCTGCGCGACGCCCGCGATGCGTTTGAAAAAGCCTACTTTGAATTTCACTTGGCCAATGAAGGCGGCTCCATGACCCGCGTGGCCGACAAAACAGGCTTGGAGCGCACCCACCTGTATCGCAAGTTGAAGCAA
>JAPLPO010000152.1 GCA_026400155.1 Burkholderiales bacterium
TTAAATTAGGTGCGCGACTCCACTTTGCAGGCACCACAACTGCTATATTGCTGCAGTGCAATAAATTAAAGGGTTTCAAGCCATGCTTTACCAAATCTACGAAACTCAACGCTCTGTCATGGAGCCGTTTGCAGACTTGGCCCATACCGCCGCCAAGATGTACAGCAATCCGCTGAACCCCTTTGGCCAATCGCAATTGGCTCACCGTGTGTCGGCAGGGTATGAACTGATGCACCGCTTGGGCAAAGATTATGTCAAGCCCGAGTTTGGCATTCGCACTGTGCAAGTTGGCAATGTCGATGTGGCCATTCATGAGCGCATTGAAATTGACAAACCATTCTGCGAGCTGCGCAGATTTAAACGCTTTAGCGACGATGCAGCAACTTTGACCGGTCTGAAGGATCAGCCTGCAGTGCTGATTGTGGCGCCTTTGTCAGGCCACTACGCCACCCTGCTGCGTGACACCGTGAAGACCATGTTGAAAGATCACAAGGTTTACATCACCGATTGGAAAAACGCTCGACTCGTGCCTTTGACAGACGGCGAGTTTCACCTTGATGATTATGTGAACTATGTTCAAGAGTTCATTCGACATTTGCAAGGCAAGTACGGTAATTGTCATGTGATTAGCGTCTGCCAGCCCACGGTCCCCGTGTTGGCTGCTGTGTCACTCATGGCATCGCGCGGCGAAACCACACCCCTGACCATGACCATGATGGGTGGCCCCAAAGTCGCCAACAGCTGTCAACAATTTGGCAATGAACAAAAGCTTTGAGTGGTTTGAAAACAATGTGATTTACAAAGTGCCCGGCAACTTCCCAGGTGCTGGCCGACGCGTTTACCCTGGCTTCTTGCAGCACACTGGCTTCGTGGCCATGAACCCCGATCGCCATGCCTCTAGCCATTACGATTACTTCAAAGACCTGATCAAAGGCGATGACGCCAGCACAGAAGCCCATCGCAAGTTCTATGACGAGTACAACGCAGTGCTCGACATGGATGCCGACTATTACTTAGAAACAATCAAGACTGTTTTCCAAGACTACAGTTTGGTGAATGGCACTTGGAACGTTAAAAACACTCAAGGCAAAAACGAATTGGTGCGTCCGCAAGACATCAGCACCACCGCCATGTTGACGGTTGAGGGCGAGTTGGACGATATATCTGGTTCGGGTCAAACCGCAGCCGCACATGGTCTGTGTAGCAACATCAAACCAGCCAATCGCCAGCATTTAGAAGTGGTTGGTGCAGGTCACTACGGCATTTTCAGTGGCCGTCGCTGGCGCGAAACGGTTTACCCCGCATTGGTTAAATTCATTTTGGCGCACAACGATTTGGGTACCAAGAAAAGAGCGGCTCCGAAAACGACTGCTAAAACTGCCGTCAAAGCGACACCTAAAGCGACACCTAAAGCAGCTTCTAAATTAGCCGTAAAGCCCACAGCCAATCGCGCGGTGAAAGCCGTTGCCAAAAAAGCGCCCGCTCGTCAAAAGTGACTAGCTTGGCTGACCGCATCCTAGATGCGCTGCCCCAAACGCAGTGCACTCGGTGCGGCTATCCAGATTGCAAGGCCTACGCGCAGGCCATTGCATCAGACCATGTTCCTATCAATCAATGTCCACCGGGTGGCGCTGAAGGCGTGGCCATCTTGGCACGGCTCACGGGTCAGCCTTTACTGCCTTTGAATGCTGAAAATGGCCTTGAGGGTCCTATGACGGTGGCCGTCATAGACGAAGCTTGGTGCATTGGCTGCACGCTCTGCATCAAGGTCTGCCCGACAGACGCTATTTTGGGCAGCAACAAAGTGATGCACACCGTCATTGAAGCGGCCTGCACCGGTTGCGATTTGTGTTTGCCGGTGTGTCCTGTCGATTGCATTGAGATGGTGTCGGTGTCTGGCGATCAAACAGGGTGGGCAGCTTGGTCATCAGAGCAGGCCTTGCAAGCGCGCCAAAGGTACGAGTCTCGTCAAATTCGCTTGGTGCAAGAAGATCGGGAGCATGCCCGTGGGCTTGAAGCCAAAGCGGCTATGAAACTGGCTGATTTAGCAACACACACCCATCTGACTGAAGACGCAGACAAAGAAATGGCTCGCAAGCGAGCCATCATCGAAGCAGCTTTGGCGAAAGCCAAAGCGCGTCAAGCGAAATAAAGTCTGGACTTAAAAGCTGGACTTAAAAGCTGTCTTAAGCGTACTGAGCCGCCAAGGCGCCAAATGCTTTGACCACTTCTTCAGGCGCTTGAACCAACTCAATCAAAACACCCTCACCCCCTATCGGCAACTCTTCATTGCCCTTGGGGTGAATGAAGCAAATGTCAAACCCTGCAGCACCTTTGGGAATGCCGCCAGGGGCAAAGCGAACGCCTTGCTGACTCAACCAATCGACAGCCTCGGGCAACTTATCAACCCAGAGGCCGACATGGTTCAATGGCGTTGCATGTACGGCAGGTTTCTTTTCAATGTCTAGAGGTTGCATCAGGTCAACCTCCACTTTGTAAGGGCCTGAGCCTATGGCGCAAATGTCTTCATCAACATTTTCGCGATCGCTTTTGTAGGTCCCTGTGAATTCCAAACCGAATAATTCAACCCAGAGTTTTTGAAGTTTAACCTTGTCGGTACCGCCAATGGCAATTTGTTGAATGCCTAAAATTTTAAAGGGGCGTTGGATATTCTTCATGCTTCAAACTCCACGATCACTTGGTCGACAGACAAAGATTCGCCCTGTGTGGCCATGACTTTTTTAACCACACCATCGTGCGCCGCAAACAAAATATTTTCCATTTTCATGGCTTCGATCACAGCCACGCGCTCGCCTGCTTGTACTTTTTGTCCTGCCGATACAGCCACATTGACCAGCAAGCCTGGCATGGGTGACAACACAAAGCGACTCATGTCTGGCGGTGTTTTGAACGGCATCATTTGGTGCAGTTCGGCCATGCGGGGCGACACCACCAAGGCTTCAATGCGCGTGCCGTTGTGCTGAATTTGCAAGGCCAAGGGGTTCTTGGGCGTGCCACGTTCTACTTGGGATGTGAATGGTTTTCCGTTCACAGTACCGCTGATGCGCACATCGTTCAGACGCGAGTGGCTTTCAATGATGTAGTGGTTGTCGCCCACCTTGATAATGGCCTTGCCACTTTGACCACGGAACTCGTCCACGTGCACACCGATGTAACGGTTGTTGCCTTTGGCACCCAACACAATGACGCTGTAGTCGTGTCCAATTTGAACGTCGTAACCAGGCAACTGACCGCTCAGGTTGGCTGCACGCTCACGTGATTTGCGACGCACAAACGCAGCCAAGGCCACCAAGAAATCGGGGTCGTCGTGGGGCACATCTTCTGCGCGAAAACCATGTGCATAGTTTTCAGCAATGAAGCCTGTGTTGAAATCGCCAGCCACAAATTTGGGGTGTGCCAACAAAGCCGCTTGAAATGGGATGTTGGAACTGATGCCGCGAATGATGAAGCCATTCAAAGCTTCGCGCATTTTGGCAATGGCGTCGTTACGGTCTGTTCCGTGCACGATGAGTTTGGCAATCATGGAGTCGTAGAACATGGGGATCTCGCCACCATCTTGCACGCCGGTGTCAACGCGCACGCCAAGCAGGTCTTGAGTATTGGACTGGAACATGGTTTGCACGGGCGTTTGGAAGCGCACCAAGCGGCCTGTAGAAGGCAAGAAATTGCGGAAGGGATCTTCGGCGTTAATACGGCACTCAATGGCCCAGCCGTTGCGCTTCACATCGGCTTGGGTGATAGGCAACTTTTCGCCATTGGCTACACGAATCATCATTTCGACCAAGTCGATGCCTGTGATAGCTTCCGTCACAGGGTGCTCCACTTGCAAGCGCGTATTCATCTCAAGGAAGTAAAAGCTTTGATCTTTGCCAACCACAAATTCCACCGTGCCTGCAGATTGGTAATTCACGGCTTTGGCCAAGGCCACCGCTTGTTCACCCATGGCCTTGCGGGTGGCATCGCTGATAAAGGGTGATGGCGCTTCTTCAATGACTTTTTGGTGACGGCGTTGAATGGAGCACTCGCGCTCGTTCAAGTAAATAACGTTGCCATGGCTGTCGCCCAACACTTGAATTTCAATGTGGCGAGGTTCTTCTACAAACTTCTCAATAAAAACGCGGTCGTCGCCAAAAGAGTTGCGAGCTTCGTTGCGGCAAGACGTAAAGCCTTCAAAGGCTTCTTTGTCGTTGAAGGCCACACGCAAGCCTTTGCCACCACCACCGGCAGAGGCTTTGATCATGACGGGGTACCCAATGCCCTTGGCAATATCTACGGCTGCTTCTGCCGTTTCAATGGCTTCGTTGTAACCCGGAATGGTGTTGACCTTGGCTTCGTTGGCCAATTTCTTGGAAGCAATTTTGTCGCCCATGGCGGCAATGGAGAAGTGGCGTGGGCCAATGAAGGCAATGCCCTCGTCTTCACAGCGCTTGGAAAAGGCTTCGTTCTCCGACAAGAAACCGTAGCCTGGGTGAATGGCTTGCGCGCCAGTTGATTTGGCAGCAGCGATGATTTTTTCGGCCACCAAATAAGACTCGCGCGATGGGGCTGGGCCCAACAACACGGCTTCGTCGGCCAGCAACACATGACGAGCTTCTCTGTCGGCTTCGGAATAAACGGCAACTGTAGCAATGCCCATTTTCTTGGCTGTGGCAATGACACGACAGGCAATTTCACCGCGGTTGGCAATCAAAATTTTGGTAAACATATTTTTTCTCCTAATGGCGTTTTAGTTCAAGTGAGGTCGGTCATGCCACTTAAAGTGGAATGTTGCCGTGCTTGCGCCATGGGTTCTCTACTTTTTTATCTTTCAACATCACCAATGAACGGCAAATGCGTTTGCGTGTTTCGTGGGGTTGGATCACGTCGTCAATGAAGCCGCGTGCGCCGGCCACGAAGGGGTTAGCAAAGCGGTCTTTGTATTCAGCTTCGCGTGCTGCCAACTTCACAGGATCGTTTTTGTCTTCGCGGAAAATAATTTCCACAGCGCCTTTGGCACCCATCACTGCAATCTCGGCGTTGGGCCATGCAAAGTTGACGTCACCGCGCAAGTGCTTGGAGGCCATCACGTCATACGCGCCGCCGTAGGCTTTGCGTGTAATGACTGTAATTTTGGGCACTGTGCATTCTGCATAGGCATAGAGCAACTTGGCGCCGTGCTTGATGATGCCGCCATACTCTTGTGAGGTGCCGGGCATGAAGCCGGGTACATCCACAAAGGTAATCACGGGAATGCTGAAGGCATCGCAGAAGCGCACAAAGCGAGCAGCTTTGATAGAGCTCTTGATGTCCAAGCAACCGGCCAAGACCAAAGGTTGGTTGGCCACAATGCCCACGGTTTGGCCGGCCATGCGAGCAAAACCGATGAGGATGTTTTTGGCGTAGTCGGGTTGGAGTTCAAAGAAGTCGCCGTCGTCAACGGTCTTCATGATGAGCTCTTTCATGTCATAGGCTTGGTTGGCATTGATTGGCACCAAGGTGTCCAAGCTAGGGTCTTGTCTGTCTGTAGGGTCGCCGCTGGCACGAACGGGCGATTTTTCGCGGTTGTTCAGTGGCAGGTAGTTGTACAAACGGCGCAACATGAGCAAGGCTTCTACGTCGTTTTCAAACGCCATATCGGCCACACCACTCTTGGTGGTGTGCGTTAAGGCGCCGCCCAATTCTTCGGCTGTCACTTCTTCGTGCGTGACCGTCTTGACCACTTCAGGTCCAGTCACAAACATGTAGGAGCTGTCTTTCACCATGAAGATGAAATCGGTCATAGCAGGTGAATACACAGCGCCACCGGCAGAGGGTCCCATGATCATGCTGATTTGAGGAATGACGCCGCTGGCCATGGCATTGCGCTGGAACACTTCGGCATAGCCGCCCAAGGAGGCCACGCCCTCTTGAATGCGCGCACCGCCTTAATCGTTCAAGCCAATCACAGGGGCGCCTACCTTCATGGCTTGGTCCATGATTTTGCAAATCTTCTCGGCGTGCGATTCAGACAAGGCACCACCAAACACGGTGAAGTCTTGGCTGTACACAAATACCAAGCGGCCATTGATCATGCCGTAGCCGGTGACCACACCGTCTCCCGGAATTTTGTTGTCTTGCATGCCAAAGTCTGTGCAGCGGTGCTCTACAAACATATCCCACTCTTCGAAGGTGCCTTCGTCTAGCAATACTTCCAAGCGCTCGCGGGCGGTGAGTTTGCCTTTGGCATGTTGTGCGTCAATGCGTTTTTGCCCGCCACCCATGCGTGCCGCTGCACGTTTTTGTTCAAGTTGTTGAATGATGTCTTGCATGATTTACTCTCTTCATTTCAATTCGGATAGTTCAGGGCTTTGGAAAGCCAGTCCCTTGATAAGCGGCCAGCAACTGTCTGGCAGCGGTGGACGCTGGCAGTTGGCCAGAGATGACCTTCTGCGAAAGTTCGGGCAACAGCGCCTTCACGCTGGCCTGGGATCGAAAATTTTGTTTAAGCCCAGCATCAATTCGCTCCCACATCCACGACTGGGCTTGTTGCTGCCTGCGCTGCTCAAACTTTTGATTGGCGAGTTGCAGCCGTTTGAATTTCAATACGCGGTGCCAAAAGCTGTCGACACCTTGATTCAAAAGCGCGCTAATTTGGATCACTTCGGGATGCCAAATTTCTTCGTCAAAATGAGCATGGTCTGGATGTCCATGCATGCCCAATAAACGCAAGGCACTGGTAATTTGTGCCTCCGCCCGAGTGGCCGCGCTAGCATCGATGTCGGCCTTGTTGATCACCACCAAATCGGCCAACTCCATCACGCCTTTTTTAATGGCTTGTAAGTCGTCACCTGCATTGGGCAGTTGCATGAGCACAAACATATCGGTCATGTTGGCCACAGCGGTTTCGCTTTGGCCAACGCCCACAGTTTCCACAATGACCACGTCATAGCCTGCGGCCTCGCAGACCAACATGGCCTCGCGAGTTTTTTCGGCCACGCCGCCCAAGGTGCCACTGGAGGGGCTGGGTCGAATATAGGCCTTCTCATGCACGCTCAGGTGCTCCATGCGAGTTTTATCGCCCAGAATAGAACCACCCGATACCGTAGAAGATGGATCGATGGCCAACACAGCCACGCGATGGCCTTGGGCAATCAAGAACAAGCCTAACGCTTCAATGAAAGTTGATTTACCCACACCAGGCACACCACTGATGCCCAAACGAAAAGATTTGCCTGAATGCGGCAACAAGCCCGTGAGCAGGTCATCGGCCATCAGCCGATCTGACGGCAATGTAGACTCGAGCAGGGTAATTGACTTGGCCATGGCGCGGCGCTGAACCGCATTCTGTCCTTGCAACACACCCTCAATGAGATCTAGCGGATTCAACCGAGTGCCTTCTTGATTTGCTCCAAAACATCTTTGGCGCTGGCCGGAATGGGGGTGCCTGGGCCATAGATGCCCTTCACGCCCGCTTCATACAAAAAGTCGTAATCTTGGCGCGGAATAACACCGCCCACAAACACGATGATGTCATCGGCGCCTTGCTTTTTGAGCTCTTCAATGATGGCAGGCACCAAAGTTTTGTGACCTGCAGCCAAGGTTGAAACGCCCACAGCGTGCACGTCGTTTTCAATGGCTTGGCGCGCACACTCTTCAGGTGTTTGAAACAAGGGGCCCATGTCCACGTCAAAGCCCAAATCGGCAAACGCAGTGGCCACCACTTTGGCGCCACGGTCATGGCCGTCTTGGCCCAACTTGCTGATCATCACGCGGGGTCGGCGGCCCTTGGCATCGGCAAATTCGTTGATCTCTTTTTTCAGTTGATCCCAACCTTCGGCTGAGTCGTAAGCAGCAGCGTACACACCGGTCACCTTTTGAGTATCGGCGCGGTGGCGCCCAAAAACTTTTTCCAACGCATCGGACACTTCGCCCACTGTGGCGCGCAAGCGCATGGCTTGAATGCTGAGTTGGAGCAAATTGCCTTGACCGCTTCCCGCAGAGGTTGTGAGCGCATCCAATGCGGCTTGCACTTTGGCTGTGTCGCGTGATGCACGAATTTTCTTGAGTCGGTCAATTTGACCATCGCGCACTCTGACGTTGTCAATGGCCAAGATGTCAATCGGATCTTCTTTGGCCAACTTGTATTTGTTGACACCCACAATGACGTCTTTGCCAGAGTCAATGCGTGCTTGTTTTTCTGCGGCGGCCGCTTCAATTTTGAGCTTGGCCCAACCGCTGTCTACGGCTTTGGTCATACCGCCCATGGCTTCTACTTCTTCAATGATGGCCCAGGCTTTGTCGGCCATTTCTTGCGTGAGAGATTCCATCATGTAGCTACCGGCCCATGGGTCGATCACGTTGGTGATATGCGTTTCTTCCTGAATGATCAGCTGTGTGTTGCGAGCAATGCGCGAGCTAAACTCGGTGGGCAAGGCAATGGCTTCGTCAAAGCTGTTGGTGTGCAAAGATTGTGTGCCGCCAAACACGGCAGCCATGGCTTCAATAGTGGTGCGTACCACGTTGTTGTAAGGGTCTTGCTCGGTGAGCGACCAGCCCGATGTTTGGCTGTGCGTGCGCAGCATGAGGCTCTTGGGATTCTTGGCATCGAAGCCCTTCATGATGCGACACCAGAGCAAACGTGCGGCACGCATCTTGGCAATTTCCAAATAGAAATTCATGCCCACGGCCCAGAAGAAGGACAAGCGGCCCGCAAAATCATCAACGTCCATGCCTTTGGCAATGGCGGTTTTCACATACTCTTTGCCGTCGGCCAAGGTAAAGGCCATCTCGAGGGCTTGATTGGCACCCGCCTCTTGCATGTGATAACCCGAAATGGAAATTGAGTTGAACTTCGGCATGTTCTTGGCCGTGTACTCAATGATGTCGCCGATGATTTTCATCGACGGCTCGGGCGGATAAATGTGGGTGTTGCGCACCATGAACTCTTTCAGAATG
>JAPLPO010000228.1 GCA_026400155.1 Burkholderiales bacterium
GGTTGTTTCGCGACGCAAGTCACCTTCAATGGTGATCAATGCGATTTGATCGCGAATTTTTTCCAGGTCGCCATCCGTCAGATCTTTGATCTTTTTGGAGTAAGCAATGCCTGAAGCCTCGCAAATTTTGCGAGCGCGGGTGCGACCGATACCAAAGATAGCTGTCAAGCCAATTTCGGTATGCTTGTGCGGCGGAATGTTGATGCCAGCGATACGTGCCATTTTCGTCCTCTAATAACTCTTGCAATCAGCCTTGACGCTGCTTATGACGTGGGTCTGTGCAGATGACACGGACCACGCCCTTACGGCGAATGACTTTGCAGTTGCGGCAAATTTTTTTGACCGAAGCCGAAACTCTCATTTCATTTCTCCTAAAACTCTTTTATCTATCAATTCAATCACAGCGTTGTTTTGAAATTCGCTTTTTTGAGAAGCGAATCGTACTGCTGAGACATCATGTAGTTCTGAACTTGTGCCATGAAATCCATGGTCACCACAACAATGATCAGAAGTGAAGTGCCACCAAAATAGAACGGCACGTTGTACTTCAAGATCAGGAATTCGGGCAAAAGACAAACGAAGGTGATGTACACGGCACCGGCCAGTGTCAAGCGCACCAAAATTTTGTCGATGAATTTGGCAGTGTGATCACCAGGGCGAATACCGGGAATGAAGGCACCGCTTTTCTTGAGGTTGTCGGCCGTTTCGCGGCTGTTGAACACCAAGGCTGTATAGAAGAAGCAGAAGAAAATAATGGCCGCTGCATAAAACATCACATAGATCGGTTGACCTGGTGTGAGCGTAGAAGCCACATCTTTCATGAACAACACCACAGCGTTGTTGGACTCGCCAGAGCTGAACCAGTTGATGACGGTAGCCGGCAACAAAATGATGGAAGACGCAAAGATGGGGGGAATGACACCCGCCATGTTGAGCTTCAGGGGCAGGTGTGACGATTGACCGCCATACACCTTGTTGCCCACCTGACGGCGAGCATAGTTAACCAATATTTTGCGCTGGCCGCGTTCAACGAAGACCACAAAATAAGTGACCAACATCACAACCACAATGATGAAGATGGAAACCAGAGGGCCCATGGCACCTGTGCGAACCAACTCCAACAAACCACCGATAGAGCTGGGCAAGCCTGCTGCAATGCCCGCAAAAATAAGGATGGAAATACCGTTGCCCAAACCACGCTCGGTGATTTGCTCACCCAACCACATGAGGAACATGGTGCCGGCAGTTAAGCTGACCACAGCCGTCATGCGGAAACCAAAACCGGGAGAAATGACCAAGCCAGCAGAGGCTTCCAAGGCCATGGCAATGCCCAAAGATTGGAACAAGGCCAAACCCAAAGCACCAAATCGTGTGTATTGGGTAATTTTGCGACGACCCGCTTCGCCCTCTTTCTTGAGCTGCTCGAAAGCAGGCAAGACGTATGTGAGCAATTGCATGATGCGCCCTGCTGACCATTGAAGAGCTGCTGCAGTTGTCCGGGGTCAATGCCTGGCACAGGAATGTGCGCACCCACGCGGTAAACAACCAGCGCGAACAACAAGAAGACGAGACGGCGACTCAAGTCTCCGTACTTGCCTTTGTTGGCTGTTGTTGCGCTTGTGACCACTGCTTATCTCTTATGAAACGTTTTAAAAACCTGGCCGATTAGGCCAAAGATCCGCCAGCAGCTTCAATGGCTGCTTTCGCACCTGCTGTTGCGCCAATGCCAGTCAATTTGACAGACTTGGTTAACGCACCGGTTTTGACGACCTTGACCACTTTGGCCAACTCGCCCACCAGGCCAGCTTGCTTGAGAGCCAACAAGTCAACTTCGGGCAAGCCAAGTTTGTCGAGGGCAGTCAATGTGACTTCGGCATTGAACTTCAAGAGTTGAGACTTGAAGCCACGCTTGGGCAGACGACGTTGCAAAGGCATTTGACCGCCTTCGAAACCGACCTTGTGGTAGCCGCCTGAACGGGATTTTTGACCTTTGTGACCACGGCCGGCGGTTTTACCCAAGCCTGAACCAATACCACGGCCAACGCGACGCTTGGCGTGTTTAGAGCCAGCTGCAGGTTTAATACTATTGAGTTCCATCAGAATTACCTCAGAGAACTTTGACCAGATAGCTGATCTTGTTGATCATGCCGCGAACTGAAGGTGTGTCCTGCAATTCGCTGACGCTGTTGAGCTTGCGCAAGCCCAGGCCGCGAACGGTGTCGCGGTGGTCTTGTTTGCAACCGATAGGGCTGCGAACCAATTGGACCTTGACGGTTTGTTGTTGTGTTGTCATCTTGATGCCTTATTGGTTTAAGCGAAGATGTCTTCAACGCTCTTGCCGCGCTTGGAGGCAATTTCATATGCCGTTGTGCACTGGGTCAAAGCGTCTAAAGTGGCGCGAACCATGTTGTATGGGTTTGACGAACCATGGCTTTTGGCCACGATGTCAGTGATACCCATCACTTCGAAAACAGCACGCATGGGACCGCCAGCAATGATGCCAGTACCCTTGGGAGCGGGCGCCATGAAAACGCGCGCTGCACCATGGTGGCCGTAAACGGTGTGATGAATGGTGCCGTTTTTGAGCGACACTTTTTGCAAGTTGCGACGCGCTTCTTCCATGGCTTTTTGAACAGCAGCTGGCACTTCTTTCGACTTGCCTTTGCCCATGCCCACTTTGCCATCGCCATCGCCCACGACTGTGAGAGCTGCGAACGCCAAAATACGTCCACCCTTCACAACCTTGGT
>JAPLPO010000025.1 GCA_026400155.1 Burkholderiales bacterium
AATGCCCCAAACCGTGCCGAACAAGCCCACGAAGGGCGATGTAGAACCCACTGTGGCCAACACAGCCAAACCGTCTTGCATGCGGCTTTGTACGTTGCCAATGGCACGCTGAATGCTTCTGGCCGTCCAGGTGTCAAAGTCCACCCCGCCCAGCAAACCGGTGTGCTTGTTGGCACTTTCAAGACCTTTTTCAGCAATGAAGCGGAAAGGGCTGTCGTCTGCCAAGCCATCTGCGCCTTGGCGCAAAGAAGCTGCACTCCAGAAACTTTCTTTGGCAGCTGCGGCAAACTTCGCGGCTTTCGATTGTTCAAAGTACTTGGTAAAGAGCACGTACCAAGAACCCATGGACATCAGCACCAAGATGAGCAAGGTGCCCTTGGCCACCACGTCGCCTTGGGCCCACAAGGCGCCCAAGCCGTAGGGGTTTTCGTCGTGAGCACCGGGGGCTGGTGCAGCTTCAGCTGCAACGGGCGCTGCAGGCGCTGCAGGTGCGGCAGGTGCTGCCTCGGCGGCTGGCGCTGGTGCCGCTGCCGCAGGGGCTGCCTCTTTGGGCTTGGCCGCAAAGCTGCTGCTGGCCAATCCCATGCCTGCCACCAAACCGATGGCTAAGACGAGAGTTTTGAGTTGCTTGATCATGGAAAGACTCCTCTGAAACGAATTCAATTAAATTTAAAAATGTTCAACAAAATGTTGGGTTCTTGCGGCTGATTGGGAATGCTTATTCCAAACGCCAGGTGTATTTCATGCTGGCCCAGCTTTGCTGAGGCTTGCCATCTATCGTGCCGGGCTTGAACTGACACTTGGACAAACCAGCCCTGGCCGCTTCATCCAAACGCCTAAAGCCCGAAGACCTCTCAACGGCTGACTCAATGACCTTGCCATCGACGCCCACCAAGAATTTCAATTGCACAGTGCCCTCCTCTTCCAAGCGCTTTGAAGCGCTGGGGTATTCGGGCTTTTCGCAGCCGGACGCATTGATCACAGCGGCTGTTTGAACAGGCGGCGCGGGCGGCGCTGGTGGTGCGGGCGGCGCTGGCGGTGCATTCATCTGCACTGGCAGAGGCGAAGGTGGCGCGATAGGTTGCGGTGTATTCGAGACAGCAGCAATGGCATTCACCGGAGGTGGCGCAGCCACGGGCACTTCAACCGGCGGCACGTAGGCGGGCGGTGGGGGTGGCAAGTTCTTGGGCGGTGGCGGTGGTGGGGGCGGCGGAATGTCGGGCTTGGTCTCTTCCAAAAGAACGGCTTCCACCGGACCTTTGATGACCTTCACAAACTTGCGCGCAAGTCCGGAATTGATGGCCCAAAAAAGCAGCCCGTGCAACACCACCACAACGGTCAACCCGATCAAATGCTTGCGAGGGGTTCGTTGCCGGCTGGCGTAATCAATCATGTAGCAAGTACTCCTTTTCAGCTAGGCTAATCTATCACGTGTTACAGATCTAAAAAACTTTGGATTTTATTTACAACCGGTCGAAATTGTAATTAAGTTACAGCGTTTGACAAGTTATTGGTAGCAAAATTACATAAGGGTTATCCCTTGTTATTTTGGGCTTTATTGGCTGTGAGAAATGTAGGGTTTGAGGGGTGCAGACAGCCTGACACCTGGTGTTCCATGTGCGTCGAGTGGCTTCTCTGAAAGGTCTTTTTCAAGGGTGTGGGTCACCGAATGGCGCATTTCCAAGCCCACTATCAAAATATCGATGAGCAACAAATGCAAAACACGGCTCACCATGGGCAGATGTGTGGCGGCGTTCTCGTTGTGATCGGCAACCAAAGCAGCATCTGCTTTGCGGGCCAGAGGAGATTGGTTGGCTGTGATGGCAATCAAGGCCGCGCCGCGCTGTTGAATCTTTTCTTGCAAAGCCATGAGTTCAGGCAATTTGCCGCCACTGCTGATAATCACGGCCACAGTGCCGGGTTGAATGGTGGCCGCAGTGAGTTCTTGAAGGTGAGGCTCCGTGTGGGCACCACAAGGCAGACCAAGTCGCAAAAATTTGGTTTGAGCATCTTGGGCCACTGCCGCATAGTTGCCCACTGCAAAGAGTTCGACGCGGTCTGACGCAGCCACCAAGTCAATGGCGCGGTCAATCGATTCACGTTGCAACTCATTGCGCAGTTGCAAAATAGCGTTGGCCGTGTTGCCCAGCACCTTGGCGCCCAATTCCAGCATGGAATCATCGTTGGTCACTTGTGAGTGCGTGATCGGAACCGACATGCTCAAGCCCGAAGCCAAACGCAGCTTGAAATCAGACAAGCCTTTGCAACCCACAGACCGACAAAAACGAATCACGGTCGGTTGGCTAACCTGTGCTGCCAACGCTATATCGTGAATGGGGTCACTCAGCACAGAGCGAGGTTTGGCCAATACCAAGTCGGCAACCCGTTGCTCGGCCGGAGAAAACTCAGCGCGCGAGCGCCTAATTTGAGTCAGGATGGCTGAACCAGGGTTGTTTAACATGGCGCGCAACTGAGTGTCCAAAATGGCCGAAGCCCCCAAGAAAGTGGCCTCGCTCGCTGTGATCACAAAGGTGGGAATGTGGCCAACATAGTTGGCAAATCGACCCTTTTGCTCAAAGCGACTTCGAAAGCCCGAGCGGTCAAAAAATTCACCCAAGCGCGGCACAATGCTGCCGCCAATATAGATGCCGCCCGTGGCACCTAGGGTCAGCGCCAAATTGCTGGCGGCCGTGCCGAGCATGTTGCAAAACACGTCCAATGTTTGCGTGCACAAGGGGTCTTGTTCTTCCAAGGCTTGGCGTGTGATGTCGGGCGCTGAAAGGCTCTTGACTTTCGTGTGGTTCAGTTCTGCAAGTGCCAAGTAGGTCAATTCCAAACCCGGTCCGGACAGCAAACGTTCAAACGAAACGTGGTCAAACTGCCGCCACATATAAGCCAACACAGCGGCCTCGCGGGCATCTGAGGGCGCAAAGCTCGTGTGGCCTCCCTCAGACCCTAGCGATGTCCAACCGTCGCCGGAAGGGATCAGGCCCGAAACACCCAATCCTGAACCTGAGCCGAGCAGGCCAATGACACTGTTTTTAACGGCTTGGCCAGAGCCCACTTGTCGAAAGTCTTGCGGCCCTAATCGCGGTAAGGCCATGGCCAATGCCGTGAAGTCGTTCACCACCACGAGTGTTTCGAGACCTAAATTGACGCGTGTTTCTTCAATAGAAAAATGCCAGTGGTAGTTGGTCATGCGAACCTGGTCACCGTCCACCGGGTTGGCAATGGCCACGGCAGCATGGGCCACAGAGGCTGATTTCAAGCTGGCCAGGTAGGCCGCCATGGCGGCTTCAAAGCTGGGAAAGTCAGCACATCGCAAGCTGCGTTGTTGGGCAAATCCGCCATAGCTGGTTTCTATGGCAAAGCGCGCATACAGGCCACCGATATCAGCGATCAAACGGGGAGAGTCAAATGCGATCATGGACAAATCTGGGGCAATGGTGTGCAATATTGAGTGAGGGCTGTCGAATTTCAGGCTGTTTGCGAAGCACTCAAAGGTCTGACGATTGACTGAATTTGTAATGTAACTACGAGCAAGCAAGTTGAAATGTAACCTCATTGTTACTTTTATTTCAAGCCCAATGGCCGTGAAAATTGCAACATATTAGAGGAAAATAGGCCATCTCTCATCGAAAATCAAGAGCGTTTCACTCATGTTACTTTCTTACGCGCGTAGTAAAGCTACAGTTTTCGGGGCTTCAATTTCTGTATCTGTTTTGGTATGGGCCCTGAGCATGGCACTTTCAGCAGAAGCCGCAGCGCCCAAATTAAAGCTTCATGTGCCGTCACCCGATTGGCGCGACCAAATCATTTACTTTCTCATGACTGACCGTTTTGAGGATGGAAACCCTCAAAACAACGATCAAGGTGCGGGTGAGTTTGATCCCAAGCAAGGCGCGCGCTACAGCGGTGGCGATTTGGCAGGTGTGCAAAAACGGCTGAACTACATCCAAGGGCTGGGCGCCACGGCGGTGTGGATCACGCCCCCGGTGGCCAACCAGTGGTGGAACGGCAACTACGGTGGCTACCACGGCTACTGGGCATCCGACTTCAAGCGGGTTGACGCCCACGTGGGCACCTTGAAAGACTACCAAAAACTCTCTGATGCACTGCACCGCCGAGGGATGTACCTCGTTCAAGACATTGTGCTGAACCACATGGGCGATTTTTTTCGCTATAAAAATGTAGCGCCTGGAAGCACAGAGAAAGATCCGACACAAGGCTATGAGTTCAACGCGCAATCGGTCCCAATGAAGGCACCTTTGCAAAAGCCCTTTAACCAGAACGACCCACTCAACTCTCAACATCGTACAGCAGGCATCTATCACTGGACGCCCGATGTGGTCAATTACAACGATCGCCATCAAGAGTTGAATTACCAGATGGCTGGCTTGGACGATTTGAATTCTGAAAACCCGGTGGTCAGACGTGCACTGCGCGACAGCTATGGGTATTGGATTCGAGAAGTGGGTGTCGATGCTTTCAGGTTGGACACGGCCTTTTATGTACCGCCAGAGGCCATTCAAGATTTTCTCTATGCCAAAGATCCCAAGCACCCCGGCATGCGCTTGGTTGCCCAACAAACGGGCCGCAAAAATTTCCTGACCTTTGGCGAAGGCTTTGGCATCGACAAGGCAGGTGAGACCCAGCAAATGAAAAAAATTGAGGCCTACGTGCGAGACGCCAAGGGTGCGCCCGTCATGCAAGGCATGCTCAATTTTCCGTTGTATGGCAGTGTGAGTGATGTCATGGCGCGGGGGCGTCCCACGCAAGAGTTGGCAGAGCGAATTCGACAGAACATGCAAATTCACAGCGATCCGCACCGCATGCCCAGTTTCTTAGACAACCACGATGTTGATCGGTTTTTAAAGGGTGGCAGTGAATTGGCCTTGCGTCAAAGCTTGGCCTTGATGATGACCTTGCCTGGCATTCCAACTTTGTATTACGGCACTGAGCAAGGTTTCAAAGAACAACGTGCCGCCATGTTTGGCAAGGGCTATGGCTCTGGGGGAGTGGATCATTTCAACCAACAGGCACCTTTGTACACCTACACCCGAAGCTTGACGACCTTGCGCAAGCAGCACAAAGTTTTCTCTAGAGGGGTGCCAACGATATTGCGCGAAGATTCAGCCGGTCCTGGCGTGTTGGCTTACCGCATGGACCATGGCAATCAGTCTGCGTGGGTGGTTTTCAATACGGCAGATCACGCGGTGATGTTGGATCGATTAGAACTTTTTAAAGGCCGTAAAAACGCAGCAAGGCCCGCTTCCCTCAAAGGCGTTTGGGGTGTTGAGGGAGCACAGTTCAAGCTGCCCACAGAAATTCGAATGGCAGACACAGCCTCTGACGACCATGCTGTGAATTTGCAAATGCCACCGCGCAGCACTCAAATTTGGATGGACGAGGGACAATCTAACAAGCGTTCAATGCATGTTGCAAATAACGCAGCAAAAACCAAAACTGTATTGCCTCAATGGCCCAGCAACATGCCGGAAAAAATGGCGCAAGACTTTGAGCTCAAAGGGGAGTGGTCTTTGCCTCAAGCCGCCACAACTGAGTTGGTCCTGGTGGTGAATGGCCAGTTGAACAATGCCAAAGTGGTTGAGTGGCTGTCACCCAAGCAATGGCAGTTGAGAGTAGACACCTCGGCTTGGGCAGATGCTTCTGATCAACGCTTGAGCTTGGTGGTCAGAGACACAAAGACACAAAGTGTGCTGACAGTCAGTGAACCCAGATTTTTGCGTTTTGAAAAACAATGGGCCTTGGTCTCAGAAGTGCTGGACCCCAAAGGCGACGATCGGGGCCCGCTTGGAACTTACGTTTACCCCACAGACCCCGGCTATTTTCCTGGGATCTTTGACATTGAATCAATGCAAGTGTGGCGCGCGCAGAAGTCCATCCGCTTGAAACTTAAGATGGGTGCACTGAGCCAATCGTGGAACCCCGCCAACGGATTTGACCATGTGGTTTTCACGGTGTTCATAGGTCTGCCGAATGCTACCAACAGCCTTCAAGTGATGCCAATGCAGCAAGACCAACTTCCTCCCGGCACACATTGGCACTTTCGCTTGAGAACCCATGGCTGGTCGAATGCCATGTTTTCCACACAAGGTGCCTCAGCGGGCTCTGAAGGACAAACCTTGCTGGAGACTGCCAAGCTCAAAGTAGACGCGCAAGCTCAAACCATTCAATTTGATTTTCCAGCCTCTTTGTTGTCTCAACTCCCTGATTTGAAGGGCGTTCAAATCTTGGTCAACACATGGGATTACGACAGCGGTTATCGCAAACTCTCGCAACAAGGGGGCACGCACAATGTGGGCGGAGGCAATGCCGATCAGCCGTTGTGGATGGACAGCATCAAGATTGAACTGAACCCATGAAGATGCGTTTTGGCGCTATTGCGGCGCCCTTGTTTTTAGAGCTGAGCATTGGCATGGCCGTGGGCATGCTGGGTACCAGTTTTGCCGCACACATTTCAGACGCAGCAGGCGGTGCATTTGCCCTCACCAACCATTTGTTTGGTTTGCTGTTCATGGTGTTTCGCTTGGTGGGGGCGGGTATAGGGGTGGTGGTCAGCCAAAACTTGGGCGCGCAACACCGCCATGAAGCAGACCGCGTAGCGCGCGCTGCATTGGCCGCTGGAACCTGGATGGGTGGCAGCATGGCCGTGGTGGCCTTGGTGTTTGCCACGCTACTTTTGCGCTTGCTGAATGCACCAGCCGATGTGTTGGTCTTGGCCACGCCCTTGCTTCAAGCCTTGTCATTGGCTTTGCTGTTAGATGCTTGGAATGCCTGCATGGCCAGTGTCATGCGCGCGCATTTGCGAACGCGAGAAACACTGGGCGTCATGTTGGTCATGCACGCGGTCCATGTGGGTTTGGCTTGGCCTTTGATGCATGGTGTGAGCTTCGTGCCAGGCCTTGAAAATTGGCCAGGCTTTGGTTTGCCAGGCTTTGCCCTTGCCTTGGTCATCAGCCGCTTGGTGGGTCTGTGGCTGCATTGGATTTTGTGGCAAAGCCGATTGAAGTTGGTGCCAGATGTAGCCGATTTTTGGCGCTTTCGCAAAACACAAATCAAACACATACTGCACATTGGCTTACCCGGTGCAGCTGAAAACCTATCTTGGGAATTGGCCTTTTTAGTCAGCGTGGCGGCTGTGGGCCTCATGGGCACCCAAGCCTTGGCTACGCAGGCTTATGTCTTGCAATTCAACATGTGGATCTTGATCAGCGGTGCGGCCATCGGCATCGCCGTTGAAATGGTGGTCGGTCATTTGGTGGGCGCCAGAAAATTGCGCGAAGCGCATGTGCTGGTGAAGCGCGCACAGACCATCGGCTTTGCAGTGACCCTGGTTGTGGCGGTGCTCATGGCTTGGCAAGGTGCTAGCTTGCTGAGGTGGTTTACAGACGATCCCGCTATTTTGGCTGAAGGTCAGCGTTTGCTGTGGTGGTCCATTCTGTTGGAAACAGGCCGCACCTTCAACCTGATTGTGATTTCAGCATTGCGCGCCACAGGCGACTCTAAGTACCCGTTTTATGCCGGTGCAGGCTCGATGGCCGTGGTCTTGGCTGGCGGCAGTTGGTTGCTGGGCGTGCACTGGGGCTGGGGTCTCACGGGTATCTGGATTGCCTATGCCGCCGACGAGTGGATTCGCGGACTGTTAATGTGGCATCGCTGGGTGTCTAGAGGATGGATTCCCCATGCCAGAGCAACGCATGCCCGCATGCGACATCAAACGCCATCGCCTGCGATCCCTCAAGCTAGCACGTAAACGCGTGCTTCCCAGGCCGCCAAGGTGTCGGGTGCCATCGCCCATTCACTGCTTGGAAGGTTGCCAATCAGGGGTGTGGCTGCGGAAAAGTCGGGCAATTGTTTCAAAGGCAAGCCCTGAAACTGCGCACTGAAATTGCACAAGACCAACAATTGCACGTCATGCAAGCGGCGTGTAAAGGCAAACAACGCGGTGTGTTTGGGCAACAACAATTCAAAATCGCCATCCACCAGAACGGGCCAATTTTTTCGCAGCGCAATCAGTTGGCGGTAATGGTGAAACACCGAATCAGCGTCTGCACGCGCTTGGGCCGCATTCACTTGGCTGAAGTTGTCGTTCAAAGCCAACCAAGGCGTGCCTTGTGTAAACCCCGCATGCTGCGACGCAGACCATTGCATGGGTGTGCGGGCATTGTCTCGACCCTTGGCATGAATCGATGCCATGACATCTTGGTGCGGACGGCCCTGCTACAAGACAGCCTGTGCATACATGTTGCGTGTTTCAATGTCTTGGTAGGCTTTGATGTTGAACCATTTCACATTGGTCATGCCCAACTCTTCACCTTGGTAAATGAAGGGAGTGCCTTGCATCATGTGCAAACACGTGGCCAGCATTTTGGCCGAGCGCACGCGGTGCAGGCCTGCATCGCCAAACCGAGAAACAGCGCGGGGTTGATCGTGGTTGCACCAATACAAACTGTTCCAGCCCTTGCCATGCAAACCTGTTTGCCAGCGGCTAAGGCTGGCTTTCAGGTCGGGCAGGTGCAATGCCTTCAAAGCCCACTTGCCTTTGCCCGCTTGGCTGTCCACATCCATGTGTTCAAACTGAAAAACCATGTCCAAGGCGCCGGTCTCTGGGTTGGTAATTTCTTGGGCTTGTTCAAGCGTGGCGCAAGGGGCTTCGCCCACAGAGCTGCAGTCGTAATGGTCTAGCACTTCCTGCTTCATCTCGCGCATGAAGGCCATGAAGCGAGGGCCGTGAGTGACCATCTCAAAGGCCGGCTGTAAAAACCCATCTTGAACTTTGGGTGCATTGGGCAAGCGGGCTTCTGGCTTGGAAAAAGTGCTAGCTTCAAGCCAAGGCTTGGAGATCATGTTGATCACATCCATCCTAAAACCGCCCACGCCCTTCTTCAACCAGAAGTGCATCAGTTCATACACCTCTTGCCGCACCTTGGGGTTCTCCCAATTCAGGTCGGGTTGCTTCTTTGAGAACATGTGCAGGTAGTACTCACCGGTGGCCTCGTTGAAGGTCCAAGCCGAGCCACTGAACGCGGCTTCCCAGTTGGTGGGCTCGCGCCCGTCTACCGGGTCATGCCAAATGTAGTAGTCGTGATATGGATTGGTCTTGGCGCTGCGGGCTTGCTTGAACCATGCGTGTTCATCAGAGGTGTGGTTGACCACCAAGTCCATCATCAGGCGAATGCCGCGCTGTTGCATGCCCGCCAGCATGGCGTCAAAGTCGGCCATGCTGCCAAACTCTTGCATGATGCTGCGGTAGTCACGAATGTCGTAGCCGTTGTCGTCGTTGGGCGAGTCATACACCGGCGACAACCAGACAATTCCAACACCCAATGCGTCTAAGTGATCAAGCTTGGCGGTGATGCCAGGTAAATCGCCGATGCCATCGCCGTTGCTGTCTGCAAAAGAGCGAGGGTATATTTGATAGGCAACTTGTTGGCGCCAATCTTTTTTACTAGGATGCATTTCAGAAAAAATCAGTTAGGCAGCTCGACAGTGCGCTGGCAAGCCGCGCCCTTGCTGTCAAACAAATGCATTTGATCTGGCAGCATGCACAAATTGAGCGAGGTGCCTGCGCTGGTGGTGGCGCTACCCTCCACCTTGACGGTGGTCACTGCCTGACCTTCTCCCATTAGCACGTAAAGCAAAGACGAATCGCCTAAGCGTTCAATGTGTTGCACATGGCCTAACACGTTGCTGCCAGCGCCAGAAGAAGTCAAGGGGATGTGTTCTGGGCGAATGCCCAATTGCACTTTTTCACCGGCTTTCAAATGGCGTGCATCCACAGCTGCTTTGAGCAGTTGATCGCCCACCTTCACCGTGGCGTAGCTTTCTTGAGCATCCACCAAGTGGCCGTGCAGCAAATTCATTTTGGGCGAACCAATGAACTCCGCCACAAACAAACTCACGGGGCGATGGTACAAGTTCATGGGCGAGCCCACTTGCGCCACGCTGCCGCGTTCTTGAATCAGATCGCCGGTGTGCAACAGCACAATTTTGTTGGCCAAGGTCATGGCCTCCACCTGATCGTGCGTGACATAAATCATGCTGGCCGAATTCATGTCTTTGTGCAGTTTGGCAATTTCCAATCGCGTTTGAACGCGCAGTGCAGCATCCAAATTCGACAAAGGCTCGTCAAACAAAAACAACTTGGGTTCTTTCACAATGGCACGGCCAATGGCCACACGCTGGCGCTGACCGCCAGACAAAGCTTTTGGCAAACGATCTAGCAAAGGGGTGAGTTGCAAGATGTCGGCGGCAGCTTTCACTTTGCGATCAATGTCGGCTTTATTGGAGCCCAGCACACGCAAGCCAAAGGCCATGTTATCTGCCACAGTCATGTGCGGATACAGCGCATAACTTTGAAACACCATGGCCACACCGCGCTTGGCGGGCTGCAGTTCATTCACTCTTTGACCTTCGATCAATAAGTCACCAGAGGTGATGTCCTCCAGGCCTGCCACCATGCGCAGCAAGGTGGACTTGCCACAGCCGGACGGCCCCACGAACACACAAAACTCACCTTGCTCAATGGTGAGATTGGCGTTGTTGATGGTCAGAGGCAACTCGGGTGAATAGCGCTTACAGACGTTTTGGAAATCAATGCGTGACATGCTTGTCTCCGATGTCAAATGGCCAACAGCAAGGCGCCGTAGGCTTCAAACTTCATGTGATTGCCAGCGATATTGCCTCCGTTCAAACCTGGCACAGGCAATACCGATGCAGACTTGAAGTGGGCAGGCAAGTCCATGCTGGCGGCACTGTCGCTGAAGTTGAATGCGCACAAAACTTGTTGGCCTTCGTGTTCGCGCACAAATGCCATCACTTGCTTGTGCACGGGCAGTAATGCTTGATCGCCATGTAACAACACCGCTTGGCCTTTGCGCCAGGTTAGCAAAGCGCGGTAAAAGTTGAGCAATGACGCGGGGTCATTGTCTTGTTCAGACACAGCCAGCGTTCGATAGGCTTCGGTCAAAGGCAGCCAAGGTTTTTGAGCGCCACTGCCAAAGCCCATGTCAGCGGCTTTGCTGTCCCAAGGCATGGGCGTGCGGCAACCGTCGCGGCCTTTGAACTCGGGCCACATGGTGATGCCATAAGGGTCTTGCAAATCTTCGTAAGCCACTTGCGCTTCAGGCAAGCCCAACTCATCACCTTGGTACAAGCAAGGAGAGCCGCGCAGGCACATTTGGAAAGCCGCCGCTGCGCGAAGTTTGCGCACATCGGCCGACTCGCCGCCCCAACGCGAACCCACACGCACCACATCGTGGTTGGACAATGCCCATGAGGGCCAGCCGGTGGCGTTCTTCTCGGCAAAGCGCGTCATCAGGCCGTGCAAATAGGTGCTGCTGCTGTCGGGCCCCAACAAATCAAAGCTGTAGGCCATGTGCAGTTTGTCGGTGCCGCTGGTGTATTCGGCCATGATGGTCAGGCCATCGTCATCGCCAATTTCGCCCACCATGGTGGTGTTGGGGTATTGGTCCAGCAACGCGCGCAGTTGTTTAAGGAAGCCCAAATTCTCGGGTTGTGTTTTGTCAAACTTGTGATACTGCCAACCATAGGGGTTGACATCATTCACAGCAGGGTCGTTGCCCTTGGGTTGACCACGGCCTGGGTTGTCACGCAATTGTTTGTCGTGGAAGTAATAGTTGGCGGTGTCTAAGCGGTAGCCATCAACACCCAGCTCCAACCAGAACTTCACGGTGCCCAAAATGGCTGCCACCACATCGGGGTTGTGGAAGTTCAAGTCGGGTTGACTGCTTAAGAAGTTGTGCAGGTAATACTGGCGACGTCGAGTGTCCCATTGCCAAGCGCTGCCACCAAAAATAGACAGCCAGTTGTTGGGCGGGTTGCCATCGTCTTTGGCGTCGGCCCACACATACCAATCGGCCTTGGGGTTGTTGCGTGAGGCGCGGCTTTCTACAAACCATGCATGTTGGTCTGAGGTGTGCGACAGCACTTGGTCAATCATCACTCGCAGGCCCAAATCGTGGGCTTTGTTCACCATGGCCCGAAAATCATCTAGCGTGCCAAACAAGGGATCAACGTCGCAATAGTCGCTCACGTCGTAACCAAAGTCTTTCATGGGGCTTTTGAAAATAGGCGACAACCACACGGCATCGGCACCCAGCTTGGCCACATAGTCCAAGTGTTGTGTGATGCCGGGTAAATCGCCCACACCGTCGCCATTGCTGTCGGCAAACGAGCGAGGGTAGATTTGATAAATGACGCCACCGCGCCACCAATTGTTGTTAGGTGCTTTGCTCATAGTTTCAAAATACAAATTAAACAGAGAAAAAAAATTAACCTTTGACCGCGCCAGCCGTGAGGCCAGAGACGATGCGTTTTTGGAAGAAGAACACCAACAGCAGCAATGGCACAGTGACAATCACTGAGCCTGCCATGATGGTGCCCCATGGAATTTCGAATGCGGTTGCGCCCGCAATCAGTGAGATGGCCACAGGCACAGTGCGCTCGCTGTCATTGATCACAAAGGTCAAGGCAAACATGAATTCATTCCATGCGCCAATAAACGCGAGCAAACCAGTAGACACCAGCGCCGGCCACAAGAGTGGCAAAAAGACTTGAAAAATAATGCGCAGGGGACCACAACCGTCCATGATGGCGGCTTCTTCCAACTCAACAGGTAACTCACGCATGAAGGTGGTCAAAATCCAAACTGTGAAGGGCAGCGTGAAGATGGTGTAGGGCAGAACCAAGCCCCAAGCCTTGTTGTAAATGCCCAGCCACTGAATGAGTTCAAACATGCCCGACAACACCGCCACTTGCGGAAACATCGATACGCCCAAAATGCAAATGAGCAACAGGCCTTTGCCTTTGAAGCGAATGCGGCCCAGTGCGTAAGCCGCAGTGACACCCATCAGCATGGCAAAGCCCACGGTGAGCACCGCCACCATGACCGAGTTGACCAAACTTTTGCCAAAGGGTTGCACGCCTTCAAACAAAGCGTAGTAATTGCGCAGGTCGGCTTGGTCTGGAATGATTTGCGTATTGAAGAGCGCCGTACCAGTTTTCAAAGACGTGGAGATGGCATACACAAACGGATACACCGAGAGCACGACCACCACCGTAGATGCAAAATAAATGAACGCCGTGGTCCAAGATGAACGGGTTTTCATTTGGCATCCTCCGACAATTTGACGCGGGCCAGCTTGATAAAGATGATTGCGGTGATCAAGATGATCACGAACAATGAGGTGGACGCTGCAGAGCCATAACCCATGTTGCCGTACTCCACCATTTCACGGCGCACAAAGCCCGACATGCTGATGGTGGTACTGCCGTTGGCAGTTAACACATAAATCAAATCAAACACGCGCAGCGAGTCGAGCAAACGGAACACCACAGCCACCAGCAAAGGTTGGCGAATGAGCGGCAATGTGATTTTCCAAAACACACGCAAGGGATGCACGCCATCCACGCGTGCAGCTTCATAACAATCCTTGGGCACGGTCTGCAGGGCCGCCAAAATAAGCAAGGCCATGAAGGGGGTGGTTTTCCAAACGTCCACTAACACCACGGTCCAAAGGGCATAGGCAGGCTCAGCTGTCCATGCTATTTTTTGAGAGATCAAACCCAAGTCCATCAGGTAAGTGTTGATCACACCAAACTGATCGTTCAGCATCCAACCCCACATCTTGGCCGACACAATGGTGGGAATGGCCCATGGCACCAACACGGCAGTCCGTACAAAAGCACGGCCCTTAAACTCTTGATTCAAAAGCAAGGCTACGCCCAAACCAGTGAGTGTTTCCAAGATGACCGACACCACCGCAAAGGTAAAGGTGTTGCGAATGGAGATGCCCCAATCGCCCGCCCAAAAACCACCTTCTTCATTGGGGTTGAAGAACAAGCCGTATTCGCCAAAGTAGTTTTCCAAGCCTACAAATTTGGCGGCAGAAATATCGTTGATATTCATGTCTGTGAAGCTGAACCAAATGGACCGCGCCAAGGGCCAAACAGCCACTACCAACATCAGCAACACCATGGGCGCTAAAAACAACCATGCGGTTTTAACTCTTGAATTCATAGGGAGTTCTCTTCGGCTTTACCAGTGCTTGCGCCTGATTTGTTTCAGGCGCGATTCGAGTTTGGTCACGGCTTCTTCGCCGGTGGCACGTTTGGACATCACCTCGTGCGCAGCATTCCAAAAGCTTTGGCTGACCTGCGGGTATTTCAACCCTGTAGCGGAAGTGGGGCGTGCCACGCTATTGGCAAAAACTTCCTCAAGCGCACCCATAAACTCATTAGCCTCCAAAACTTCTTTGTCTTTGTAGAGTGCAGGCAATGTGGGGTTGTAGGAGCCATGAATGGCGCGCGTTTTTTGCACGGCGGCACTGGTCATGTACATCACCAAATCGGCCGCAATGGCGGGGTGCTTTGAATATTTGGACACTCCCAATTGCCAGCCGCCCAGTGCCGCAGCGCTGGGCTTACCGGGCAATTTGGCAACGCCTACTTTGCCTTTGACCAGGCTGTCATTTTTCTGCAGCAAGGACCATGCATAGGGCCAGTTGCGCATGAAGAGGGCATTGGCGTTTTGAAACACACCTCGCGCTTCCTCTTCTTCGTAATTCAGCACACCAGTGGGGCTGATGGTGCCAATCCAGGAGGCCGCCAAGTTCAAAGCCTTGGCTGCTTGGGCATTGCGAATTGTGATTTCACCGTCGGGGTTGACCACCGTGCCACCGCCTTGCCCACCGACCCACTCAAGCGCATTGCAAGTGAGGCCTTCATAGGCCTTGGCCTGAAAAACATAGCCATGAAAATCTGCCGCACCTTTGGCCCGCTCGCCCGCTTGAACCTTGGCCGCACTTTCGGTCAACTCCTCCCAAGTTTGGGGCACGCGCAAGCCATACTTTTTCAAGAGGTCTGCGCGGTAGTAAAGCAAGCCCGCATCGGTGTACCAAGGCATGCCTAGCAGCTTTCCGTTGACCGTGTTGTTGGCAACGATGGCCGGAAAGTGCTCGGCTTCGGCCCCTTTGCTGTAAGGCTTCAGGTCCGTCAAGTGATCTTTCAGAAGGCCTGGCCACACCGTGTCAATTTGCACCACATCAATGTCGCCCGATTTGGCGGCAAACAATTGACGGTACAGCGCCAGTTTTTCGGTGGCGCTGGTGGGCGGGGAAAAATTCTTGATGGTGTTGCCTGTTTTGGCGGCCCAAGCTTGTGCATGTTTTAAGCAAAACTCCACATCGCTGCCACTGGGCCCGCAAGTAATGGTGATCTCAACCGCTTTGGCGTTCAAGCAGGCCAACAAACCACTGATCAGCAACAGAGGCAAGAATTTCATTGTTTAGATCCTTTGACCACAAACACCACAGCACTGCGCGCTGGAATGTCAAACGTGCCCGTTGTCTTTTCATACTTGGCGCTGTCGCGTGGTCTGGCATCTGCGGCTTGCGCAGACGCTTGAACGGGGTGAAGTTCAAACGCTTTTTGTGCCAGCTTTGGAATGATTAATTGTTGCGCTTTCTCGGAAGCATTGACGAAGTAAATCAATTCGGCAAAGTCATTCAGGTCGCGGCCTTGCAAATGGCCTGCAATCAAACGCGGGTCGGCTTGCGAGTCGGTGTTGAAGAAGCTCAGGCGCGCCTGCACATCTTTTTCTGTTTCTAATCTGAACAATTTGGAGCTCTTGCGAATCTTCAGCAAATCCAAATGCGCATTGCGTGTCCACACAATGTCGCCAGGCGTAGGTTTGAGATTGGTGTCTTTTAGCAATGCGCGGCTGATGGCGTTGGCTTCTGGGCTGTCTTGCAAGTCAGGCACAGACTCCCCAAAATAGTTGCTCTGGTAAGACCAGTCCAATAGATTGAACAAATCACCCGAGTCGTAGCTGTTGCCGTCCAAAGACTTGGAACGCAAAATTTCTTGGCCTGCATGGAAGTAGGCCACACCTTGGCTGAAAGCCACCAAGGCGCCCGCCAGCATTTGGACGCGTGCGCGTTCTGCACTTGGAGTTTCACGCGGCAACTTGTAGACCAAGCTGTCAAACAAGGTGAGGTTGTCGTGGTTCTCTGCATAGTTCACCACCTCGCTGGGTTGGCTCACATAGCCAGTGGGTTGGTCGCCATAGGGAATGTCTTGTAGCGCTTTGACCGTGCCATCTGCCGTGGCCATGCGGTAGTTTCTAAGAGACCCTGCCAGGCCCGCACGAATTTGATCGGACACCCGCGCAGAGCTTTCACGGCCACTCACAAAGCCGGGTACCTTCACTAAGTTTTCAACTGCATCGCCAGCACCACCACCGCGAATGGCATCGCGCAGCCGGTCGTTGAAGGTGCCAATGCCCGTGCCGTTCAAAGACAGTTGCGAGGCTTGCACAAAGCGCGCGCTATTGGCCACTTCGCCAAAGTTCCAACCTTCACCCACAAAATCAATGCGCCTCTTCAGCGTTTTCTGCAAACGGTTTTGCATGTCCAACATCACTTGTTTGGGCTGATGGCCCATCAAGTCAAATCGAAATGAATCTAACTTGTAGTGTTGGGTCCAAAGCAAGACCGAGTCCGACATCAGTTTGGCCATCATGAGGTTTTCTGTGGCCGTGTTGTCGCAACACGTCGAGCGCTCAACCTCACCTTTTGCATTCAAGCGTTGATAGTAGCCGGGCACGATGCGATCTAGTACCGATTGCAAATGCTGACCCGATGCCGAGGTGTGGTTGTAAACCATGTCCATGCCCACGCGCCATCCAGCTTCGTGCAATGATTTCACCATGCGGCGAAACTCCACAATGCGTTTGGCACCGTCATCTGCATCGCTTGCATAGCTGCCCTCAGGCGCATTGAAATGCAGTGGGTCATAGCCCCAGTTAAAGCAGTCGTTGGCGCGGGTGGTTTTGTCCGAGCGCGCATCGCTTTGGCAGTTTTTCTCGGGCACAGTGGCCAAGTCAAAAACGGGCAGCAGGTGCAAATCGGTCATGCCCGCATGGGCCAGCGCCTTCAAATGCTTCATGCCTTGCGAGGCGGTTTGTGTGAAGGCCAAATACTTGCCTCGTTGCTCTGCAGGCACTGTCTCATCGTTGATCGAAAAGTCGCGCACATGCAATTCATAAATGACCATGTCGGCCGGATGATTCACGCTGTGGGGTGTGAGATGCGTGTCCCAATTGGCAGGTTTTAAATGGGCGGCATTTAAATCAGCCACATAACTGCGAAGAGAGTTGGCACTTAAACTCACAGCATAGGGGTCGTTCACAAGGTTGGTCACCATGCCGACGCCGGGTACAAAAACGTCAACGGCATAGCGGTAATAACTGCCTTGCTTGGCTTGGCGCGATGGGACTCGCCAAACCCCTGTGCTGTTGTCGCGTTTCAATGCGGCATGTGCCAAGGCAGGCGAATTTGCGTCTGCATAAATGCAAACGCTGACTGCTTGCGCTGTAGGTGCCCACAAGCGAAATTCTGTGACCTGTGTGTTGGCTGATGTCGATAGCCTTGAAAATGTCACGCCCAATAGGCGTTCATTGGCTGCTTTGCCAAACAAGTCATCCAAAGCCTTGGCCAATTGCACGCGGGTGGCCATGACAACGTGACCATTGGCATTTTCTTGCACCAACACCAATTGCGTGGTGTGAAGTTTTCTTAGCGCAGCATCGCTCAAGGCGGGCATGTCTAAGGTCTGAGGGGCGCCGACTCTTAAACCAAATACCTGATCGGCACCCTTGGCAGCTTGACCCACTTCCACTTTCAACTTGCCAGCTGCAGAACTGAGCAGCCGCCAAACTTGACCAGGCTCCTTGGTTGCACCCGGCATCAAGATCTGGGAACGGTTTTGCCAAATGGCCAATGCAGGCAATGTCAAACTGTTGGCATGAGTCACCAGTGTGCCCAAGGGTGCGTTGCACAAGCTGTTGCCAACGTCAGTCAAAAGTGTTTTTCCCGCAGCTGCACCCATGCTCAACATGTTGATGACAAGGCAGGGCAGTGCAGCCCAGCGCGAAATGCGAGAGAGTAGAAGCATCAGAAACTCATGCAATGAATAGAATCAGAATTATCGTAATAAAACTACAAAAAATCATCATGCAATCGATTGAATTAGGGTAAGTACCGAATATTGCAAATTTCATTGGCCTCAAAATCTGTAGCTTTTCTACATTTCGGCCTCATTTGGGTGTGCGCATGAGTGATCAAGTTCAGTTGAATATCAAAAAATGCTTTTTTGGCCTTGCCAAGAACACAAGTGCTCAGGGCTTGAGAGCCCTGCTGCTCTGTGTCAGCGTTTGCCTTGGCGCATGTGGGGGCTCTTCCGTGATCACGCTTGAAGTGGGTAACGGCAGTGAAACGCAGGTTTTAGATATGGGGTCTGTGCCGCAAGGCGCAACTGCGAGTGCCTTGGCGCCCGATTGGTGGCGAGGCGCCTTTATGCAAATTTATGTTCGCGCCTATCAAGACAGTGACGGCGATGGCATAGGCGATCTCAAGGGTTTGATTCAACGCTTGGATTATTTACAGGGTCTCGGGGTTAAAGGATTGTGGCTGTTGCCCATCTCAGAAAGTTCAGACCGTGATCATGGCTACGCGGTCAAAAATTACCGCGCCATCGAAGCCGATTATGGAGCCCTGGCAGACTTTGATTTGTTGCTGTCTGAAGCGCACAAGCGAGGTATGGGTGTAATTATTGATTTTGTGATCAACCACAGCAGCAACCAGCACCCGCTGTTTCTAAACTCATCATCTTCTAGCAAGAACACGCAAAGAAATTATTTTGTCTGGCAAAACCCCAAGCCAGTAGGTTGGCAGGTTTATGGGCAAGACCCTTGGTACGCGAGCAATTGGGCGAACGGGTTTTATTTCGCAGGCTTCTCACCGACCATGCCCGATTTCAACTTGCGTTCAAGTGAGGTTGAAACTTTCCACCACGACAATTTGCGATTTTGGCTGAACAAAGGTGTTGACGGTTTCCGCTTTGATGCCGTTGGCAACCTCATTGAAAATGGCCCCAGTGCTTGGGAAGTTCAAGCAGAAAATCATGTGGTGATGAGCAAGGTTCGCCAAACCATCCAGCAGTACAGCCAACGTTTCATGGTGTGCGAGGCGCCTGCCAATTCAAATGCATTTGCACAAGCAGACTCGTGTGGCAGTGCGTTTGCGTTTGACTTGTCTGGCTCGGTGGTCGGGGCGGCCAAGGGCGATGCCGCAGCGATTCAAAAATTGGCCGACTATTACAAAACAAGGTCGGCCAATCTGGCCCCCTTTGTCTCTAACCACGACCGTTTTGCGGGCGACCGTTTGTGGAACCAGGTGCAAGGCAATCTGGCGCAATACAAGCTGGCTGCAGCCAGCTATTTGTTGCTACCTGGCACGCCCTTTATTTATTACGGCGAAGAAATTGGCATGGCCTCGGCCAGCACCTTGTCTGGCGATGCCGCCCTTCGAACGCCAATGAGTTGGACCACCGATGCCAAAGGGTTTAGCACCGCAACCCCCTTTAGAAGCTTGTCGGCCAATGTGAGTTTACAGAACGTGGCGCAGCAACTGAGCGACAGCAGCTCGCTCTATCAACACTACAAACAACTGTTGGCTTTGAGAAACACACACACAGCGCTGCGAAGCGGTACCTATGAAGCCGCATGGGCGCTGCAAAAGACCATGGGTTTTCAGCGCGTGGCCGGTGCCGAAAAAATCATGGTGCTGTTGAACTACGACACGCAGGCCAGCATGCTCAATGTGAGTAACTTAACGCCTGGTGATGCTTGGGCGCCTTTGATGGGCGCATCGGCTACAGCCACTGTTTCAAGCGCAGGTGTGCTCCAGCTGAGTTTGCCCGCACAGTCATTGGCTGTTTTTAAGAAAAACTAAAGCACCACTTTCAAAATCAACATGGCATCTTTCTTCAAACATAGGCGTGCCATGACCTGGCCTCAAATCACTGGCATCGCCCTGTTGCTGGCAGCGCTCATTGCCAGCACACAGTTGGCACGCAAGCCGCCAAGTTTGCCGGAGGACTGGCACCACGGTGCTTTCATGGAAATCTTTGTTCGCAGTTACAAAGACAGCAACGGCGATGGCATTGGGGACTTGAAGGGCTTGACGCAGTCGCTCGATCACTTGAAAGACTTGGGCATCAAAGGCATTTGGCTCATGCCCATAACCACCAGTGCCGACAAGGACCATGGTTACGCCACCACCAACTTTCGCGACATCGACCCAGACTATGGCAACTTGGCCGACTTTGATGAACTGATCAAACAGGCCCACGCCAGAGGGATCGGTGTGATCATGGACTATGTTTTGAATCACAGCGCCAAAGAGCACCCCTACTTTGAAGACAGTTTGAAAAATCCGCAAAGCCCTTACCGCGCTTGGTTTGAGTGGCGACAAGAGAAACCGCAGGGCTGGGACATCTGGGGCAAAGACCCTTGGGTGGTCGCCAGCAAGGGCAGTTATCTGGCCACTTTTGGCCCGCACATGCCCGATTTCAACATGCGCAACCCCGATGTGGTGAAGTACCACGAAGAGAGCTTGAAATTTTGGTTAGACCGCGGCATTGATGGTTTTCGTTTGGACGCAGTGCCGCACCTCATTGAGAACAACGCCAAGGACTGGAACGACCAACCGGAAAGCCGAAAACTCACGGGCCACTTCACACGCCTGATCAAGTCTTACCCCAATCGCTATGTGGTGTGTGAAGCCACAGCCGAGCCCAAGGTGTATGCACGCGAAGAGATTTGTGGTGGCGCGTTTGCATTTGGTTTGGAAAATCAAATTGCCAAAGCAGCGCAAGGCGAGACAGAGGCCATTCAAAAAGTTGCGCAGTACTACATGCAAGCGCCCCACAGCTTGGCCAGTTTTGCGTCCAACCACGACCAGTTTGCAGGCAAGCGCTTATGGGATCAGGTGAATGGCAACGAGCTGCACTACAAATTGGCAGCTGCCACTTACTTGCTGTTGCCGGGTACCCCGTTCATTTATTACGGTGAAGAAATTGGCATGGCGGGCGCCCAAGGTTTAAGCGATGACCCGTTCATCAGGGGCCCCTACAGCTGGCAAGCCAACGAAGAAACGGCAGGCTTCACCACAGGCAAGCCTTACCGAGCTATTTCGGGCAACAACAGCACCCACCATGCGCAAGTGCAAAAGGCAACGCCAAACAGCCTTTGGTCTTTCTACAAAGAGCTGCTGGCCCTGCGCAATTCACGCCAGTCGCTTGCCAAGGGAAGCTACGAGTTTGCCAAAGCGCAAGGGCAAACTTTGAGTTACCAACGGAAGGCTGGCTCAGAACACAGTGTGGTTGTGATCAATTATGGTTTGCAGCCAATGCAAATCGAACTTGACGGAATCACAAGCCCATCGAAGTTGAGTGCGGTTTATGCCTCAACGGGTATTGCCAGTCTCAAAGGGAATGCGTTCAATGTTCCTGCTCAATCCGTCCATGTGTTTGCAGTGAACAAGTGATGAAAAGTTTGAATTTAAAAACATCGGCGGTTGGCGCCTTCTTGGCTTTGTGTGCCTCGGTGTTTGCACAGAGCTCCACGCAGAGCACCCCCCAAAGCACTCCCCAAAGCACATCCCCCATCAGCAACCTGGCGCAGGGCACCAATGTCACCTGCCAAGCAGCGCCCTCCCAAGTGCCACCTCTTTTTTTGCGCGGCGGCATGAATGGTTGGACGGCGCAAGATGATTTTGAATTTGTGTGGGATTGCAATGCGTTTTATTTGAACGTCAACTTGCAAGGCGAGCATGAATTTAAATTGGCCGATGCCAAATGGCAGGCCGGCAGCAGCTGGGCGATGCCAGATCGGCAATGGCCCAATGCAGCCAACACCATGGCACTGCTCCCCGATAAACCGGGCGGGCCTGCTGCAAAACTCACTTTTTCTGGCGCGCACACCTTGCGTCTCAGTCTCAAAGCCAGTCATGCCCTGCTTGAATTGCTGCCCCAAACCTTTGTAGACCCACGCCAAGTGGCCGTCACAAATCCAATTGCGCAAAGTTTGCATCACGACTCGCGTGATTTACGCTATCGCAAACCCTTTGGCGCAGTGCCGCAGCATCAAGCCGTGCAATGGTCATTGAAAGCCTTACCCGGTGTTGAGCGTGCCACCTTGGTGCTCGATGTTCGAAACCTAGAGGGCAATCAAGAAATCTTGACTTACCGCAATCTGAAGCGCATCGACATGCAACGCACTCAGTTGCAAGGCCACGAGCTTTTCAAAGCCAGCCACCGTTTCAAAGACAAGGCCATTTATGGCTATTGGTTTGAGGTCTTGATCGGTGGTGTGAAATATGTGTACCACAACAACCCTGAGCCTATTTATTGGACCCAAGAAAAAGGCAGCGGGGGCGTAGGCCAAGTCAGTGCACCCATGGAACATGAGCGGCGCCTCAGACGCTTTCGAGTGACTGTTTATGACCCTGCATTCAAAGTGCCCACTTGGACACAAGATGCGGTGTATTACTTTATTTTTCCAGAGCGCTATCGCAATGGCAATGTGGCCAACGACCCCCAGGTGGGCCAGCGCAAGTACCAAAGCCACAACATTGAAGTGCATTCGCGTTGGTTAGACAAACCCTACAAACCTGGCACTGGCGATGGCTCGGACGCGCACTACAACAATGATTTTTTTGGAGGCGACTTAGAAGGCATCATTCAAAAATTGGATGAGATTCGCGATTTAGGCGCCAATGCCATTTACATGACGCCCGTGTTCAAAGCGGCCAGCAACCACAAATACGACACCGCTGATTTCCATGAAATAGACCCCGCCTTTGGCAGCAATGCAGACTTCACGCGACTCACCCAAGAGGCTGCCAAGCGAGGCATCCGAGTCATTCCCGATGCCTCTCTGAACCACGTGGGCGCCGATTCAAGGTACTTCGATCGCTTTGGTAATTTCCAGTTGCAAGACAAAGGTGCTTTCGCCAACAACCGCATTCAAGCAGATTCACCCTATGCCAGTTGGTTCACATTGGATGCCACGCAAACAGACCCCGACAAGCAATTCAAAGGTTGGGTGGGCGTGAGTGATTTGCCAGAACTGAATAAAAATTCGCCTGGATGGCGACGCTTTGCATATGGCGACAAAGACTCGGTCACGCGCAAGTGGTTGCAAATGGGAGCATCGGGTTGGCGCATGGATGTAGCACCTTGGGTGCCTGATGATTTTTGGCGCGAATAGCGCAAAGCCGTGAAACAAACCCAACCCGATGCCGTGACCATTGCCGAGACATGGTTTGATGCGTCCAAATACTTTTTAGGTGACACCTTCGACGCTACCATGAACTACGTCATGCGCAATGCCATTTTGGATTTTGCCAATGGCAGCGACGCCAGAAAACTGATAGCCAACTTAGAGCACCTGCGTGAGGCCTATCCTCCTCAAGCCTTTCATGCACTCATGAACTTGTTGTCAAGCCATGATCAAGCCCGCGCTTTGCATGTTTTAGGCGGCCCCCTTGATGCAGCACCCGAGGCCATGCAAAAAGCCAAACAGCGCTTGCTGTTGGCCACACTGGTTCAGATGTCCTTGCCGGGTTCGCCCACCATCTACTACGGCGACGAGGTGGGTATGACGGGCGGTGATGACCCCTACAACCGCATGACCTATCCGTGGGCAGATTTAGGTGGCCAGCCCGATAGGGCTTTGCGAAGTGAATTCAAAGCCTTGCTCCAATTGAGAAAAGACAAGGCGGTCTTACGAAGAGGGGTGCTCAGTGCCCCCTTGGCCAGCACGCCTAGCAGCGCTGTGCTGGCGCGGCATTGGGGCAAAGACACGGTGCTCATTGCTTTTAACAACAGTGCGCAAACACAAACCTTGACTTTCAAGATGCCCAGTGCTTTGAAAGGTCAACAAGGCAAGCTGTGGTGGGGCACTGGCGAGGTGCAAACCAGAGGCCAAGAAATGACAGTGAGCATTGAGCCCTTGAGTGGTTGGATTTGGGGAACAAGTCCTCAAACCAGATAGGCATTGCAAGTAGAGCGTGCTAAGAAATCACATGGCTTGTGCAGCGCAGTTCTTGGCAATGTAATCTGCGTGGTCGGGCATGAATTCAACACACTTGGTGATCACGTTTCGCACACTGTCTAAGTACTCTTGAATGCTGCCCTCTTCTTGCAAGTCGACCAAGGGGTTGTAGCGTGCCGGTTTCAAGTTTTGTCCCTCCATGACTTGCAACCAGCCCACTTGCGAGAACAACTCCTCGTTGAATCTGAAAATGCGTCCATGCGTTTGATACAAGGCAATTTTTTCTTGCAGTGAATCGGGCACTTTCATGTGGGCACAGGCTTTCCAAAATTCTGAGTCTGTGCGTTGGTTAACGTGGTAGTGCAAGATGATGAAGTCGCGAATGCGTTCAAATTGAAAGCGGCTTTGTGCGTTGTAAGTGTCAATGTCAAGCTGACTGAAGCCCTGGTCGGGGAAGAAATCAATCAATTGGGCCACAGCCGATTGGATCAAATGAATGCTGGTGGACTCGAGGGGCTCTAGGAAACCGCTTGAGAGCCCAATGGCAATGACGTTTTTGTTCCAAGCCTTTTTGCGCATACCCGTATTGAACTTGATCAAACGCGGATCGGCCAAAGGCTTGCCATCTAAGTTGGACAGAAGTGTGTTTGCAGCCTCATCTTCGCTGATGAATTGGCTGCAAAACACATGGCCGTTGCCAATGCGATGTTGCAAAGGAATGCGCCATTGCCACCCTGCGCGGTGCGCTGTAGATCGTGTGTACGGCAACAATTGGGGCGCCGATTCGCATGGTACCGCCAATGCACGATCGCAAGGCAACCAGTGCGTCCAGTCTTCATAGCCTGTTTTCAAAGTCTCTTCAATCAGCAATCCTCTAAAGCCAGAACAGTCGATAAACAGATCACCTTCAACTCGCTCGCCACTTTGCAAAACGACAGCATCCACGTGACCATCGATAGGGCGCTGAGACACTTGAACAATCTTGCCTTCTGTTCGGACCACACCGCGCGCCTCACACAGTTTGCGCAAATATTTGGCGTACAAATTGGCATCAAAGTGATAAGCGTATGTAATTTCGCCCAAGGGCGAGTTGGGTACCGACAAATCGGGCCGCATGAATTTGTTGGCCCGCGCTGCGGCGCGCGTGATGGAGTAGCTGCCCAAATCTGCAGCTTTGCCAGCAGCGCGCATTTTGTGCCAATACTGCTCGAACGGTACGGTCCACAAGTCTTGACCAATGGTGCCAAAACCATGCATGTAGCGGTCACCCACTTGCCCCCAATTGACAAATTCGATGGCCAGTTTGTAAGTGCCATAAGTGGCTTTTAGGAATTCGTTTTCATCGATGCCAGCAATTTTGTTAAAGCGCTGAATCATGGGAATGGTGGCCTCGCCCACGCCCACAATGCCAATCTCATCCGACTCCACCAAGCGGATTTTGTACTTGCCGCGCAGCACACTGGCCAAAGCGGTGGCTGTCATCCATCCCGACGTACCACCGCCCACAATGACAATGTTTTGAATTAAAGGGTTTTGCATCTTCCACACCAAGAATGAAAAAAAGGGGAGGACTAGTCCTCCCCTTAACTTTAACTTCTCAAATCAGGCGACTTGAGGAAGGTTAAATAACAAGTTCAAATTAGAACTTGTAGGTGGCGCCCATCAAGTAGATCTTGCCATACTTGACTGTTTCTACGATGTTGTCTGGCGTGTTGCTGTAACGCTGGAACTTTGCATTGCTGGCATTGTTCACTTGGAACAAAATGGACAAGCCTTTGGCTGGACCTTGTTGGAACTCGTAACCCGCTTGCAAGTCAACCACTGTTTCGCCCTTGATAAAGGTCAACTGACGGTTGTCTTGGAAGTCGCTGATTTCGCCCAAGAAGTCGGAACGCTGACGACCTGCCACGGCCACTTGGAAGCCACTCTTCTCGTAGTACAAGCGCAAGTTGGTTACATTTTTAGACAAACCTGGCAATGGAATTTTGTCCTTGCCAATGTCATTCGTGTTGAATGCGCTGGTAGGCAAGCTCACATTGCTAGAAGTGCTAGATACGTTGGCCATCACACCGAAGCCATCCAAAGTGGGCGTTAGCATGGAGAATGGCACATTGACAGCCAATTCAACACCGCTGATGTCGCCACCCTGACCATTCATCGGACGAGTCAACATGCCCATGGTGGGGTATGTCAAGCCAGCAGGTGTCAAGCCTTTGTAGTCAAACGGTGTAGCTGTTTTCAGGATGTAAGTGTCGAGGTTTTTGTAGAAACCAGCGATGCTGACATAACCCTTTTTGCCGAAGTATTTTTCGTATGAAACGTCAAATGACTTTGCGCGGAAGGGCTCCAAGCCTGGGTTGCCGCCGTCACCGGTGTACATACTCTTGCTGGTGTCGTAGCTCATGTTCATGCTAGCCCGCATGTCTGACATATTGGGGCGGGCCAAAACTTTGGCAACACCCACACGCAAGACTTGATCATTGCCAGCATCAAAGTTCAGGTTCAAGCTAGGGTTGAAGTCGGTGTAAGACTTACCGTTAGCAATCGTGGCGGTTGGGCAACTTGCAACAGAATTGCAATTGGGAACGTTGATGTTGAAGCCAGTAGAACTCTGATCGGTGTTCACCAATTGAGCGCCCACATTGCCGCGATAAGGCATGCCCATGAACTTGCCGTCTAAGTCACCTTTGACATAAGAAGTGGTGACTTTTTCGTTCACAGACCAGTCTTTTTTCAGAATGTCGCTGTTGACTGTTCTGGCAACGTCATAGATGGTGCCCAAAGAGCCACGGGGGTCCCATGAAACAACTTTAATGCCTGACGTGCCAGCCACATTGATCGCTGTACCAGGTACATCTGCCCCTGCAAATGGGTCGGTGCCTTTAAGGAACAGGGTACCTTCAAGCGTCGTACGTACTTTTTTGCGCTCAGAAAAGTTTGCGCCAATTTCAACCGAAGAAATGGGACCGTAGTCAACACTTCTGCGTCCTGAGAATCTGACGTTATCTACTTGATCGGTCACAGTTGGGATGGCTGTGTAACCAGCTTGCGGGAAGCTTGGACCACCGCCCCAGCCGTTGACGTCTGTTAACTTCATCAAACTTCTGTCAGCATAGTTCAGACCAGGTGTGAGAACTGTACTGGCCAAGTTGGTGCCGTTGTAGCCAGTCCATGACAATGTGTCTGTTCTGCCTGTGGTGTTGCCATTGCCAGGCAAGCCAGCAGTGGTCTCATAGCGAGAGCTTTGGCGGAAGACTTTTGACTGTGCAACGTCTGCAGCTGCACGCCATTCGCCAAGCTTCATTTTGGTATTCCAACCAAAAGAATCCAGCGAGTCTTCGCCTGCTTCCATATGGTTGCGAATGACGCCCTTGAACTTATCAATCGTACCGCTGGTTGCAAAGCCGTCTGAGTTGATCACAGCATTTGTCAAAGTGCCAGCGGGGTCATATTTACCTTGGTCACCGGTTGCGCCTTCAATACCCGTTTTCTTAAGACCAAACTTTCCCTTGGAGGAGAAGACATCCAAGACTGTTTCAAAGTCTTTGTTGGGTTTGTACTGAATAACAGCCATCAAACCTTCGCGATCTGATGTGCTTTGTTCAGTGTCTGCGCCAAAGCCGCCAAAAATCTTGACGTTCCTACCTTGGTAAGGAACATCGATATTCCATCCACCCCAAGTGTTGAACTTGAGTTGCTCTGCACCCGCATCTTTCAACTTGGTGAAGCCCAAAGCGATACCCAAAGTGCGGTCTGCAAATTGGTCTACGTAGGAGAATGATTGGCGATCGCCTTTGCCTTCGCCTGCGCCAGAGTCAATGCCTGAACGCTGTGAACGAACGTTGACAGAGAGTGTGCGCTTGTTAAAGTCCAATGGGCGCACTGTGCGCAGATCTATGGTTGAGGCCAGACCTTGGCCAACCAATGAAGCCTCTGGCGTCTTGTGAATCACGATGGAGCCGAGCAATTCTGCAGGGAATTGGTCAAACTCAACACCACGGCTATCACCCGTAGAGGCTTGTTCGCGACCGTTGAGCAAAGCGCCGTTGAAGTCTGGTGACATCCCGCGAACGCTCACAGATTGCGCACGACCTGTAGATTTGTTGCGCTGCGCAGTGACGCCAGGCAAACGTGAAACTGATTCAGCAACGGTAGAGTCGGGCAACTTGCCAATGTCTTCAGCAGAAAGTGCTTCAACAATGCCATCTGCATTGCGTTTGGTTGCAATGGCGCTTTCAATCGAAGCCCTAATACCGGTCACGACCACTTCGGTACTGGCTTGCTGAGCATGCGCAGCACCAGCAACGCTGATGAGCAAGACTGCGCAGCCAGCTGCTACGGGGCTCACTGCGAATCCGCTTTGTCTCTCCACCTTGCGAGATTTTTGGTTTGTTTGTGTCATTCTTTTGACATTAAATTGAGAAATAACAGAGGTGTGCCACCCTTGGGAATTTAATGTAACAGATTGCACGCTCTTATTGTGTTGCAGAAATAAAACCGTTTTAAAATGAATTCTTTAGAGTTAATTTTAAGGAATGCTATTTTTAAATACCATCAAAATAGACGAAAATTTAGTTTTTTTGTACCAAAATTACAGCGAATCACTTGTTTGGGTTCTTTATAGTTCTCAATCCGCATTATTCAGCTTCAGCCATGCCCAATCGTTTTTTCATTTTTTCTTCGATGTCTTCCAGCACCAATGCGCCAAGCAAATTGCGTTCAATTTGCATCACTGCCTTGCTGGCTCTTGGGTTTGTGTTCAGTGCCAGCGCCCAGGTGCTTGTGCGCCCTGAAGTAGCCAAATCATTGCTAGCTGCCCAAGAGGCCATCAAAACGGGGCAGTTTGAAAATGCCATAGCCCTCGCACAGCAAGCCTTGGCCTTACCCGGCATCACGCCTGTTGAAAAACCGGTTATTCAAAGAAACCTTGCCGTTGCAGCCATGCAAGGCAAAAATTTCCCTTTGGCTGTGAGCACCCTTGAGGCCCTGCTTCAAGAGTTGCCCGAAGGTGCACCTTTGGCCCAAAAGCTGCCCCTCATTGAGACACTGTTAAGTGCCAGCCAACAAGCGCAAGATTTAGCAAGGGTGGTCAGTTGGGGTCGCACTTATTTAAAGCTAGAAGGCAGCAACCCTTCTGTGCGGCCGGTGGTCATTCAAACATTGTCGGTCTTGAACAGACATGAAGAAGTCATTCAAGAAGTCAAAGAAAAAATACGTTTGGATGAAGCGGCCAAGGTCAAGACACCAGAAAGTGACTACCGCCTGATGGCTTTCAGTCAGCGCCAATTGAAAGACGACGCGGCATACAACAACACGCTCAAAACCTTGCTCCAAAACTATCCAAGCAAGGCCTACTGGTCAGAAACCATTGCGCGCATCACGAGAAAAGCCAACTTTAATGCGCGCTTCGATTTAGACCTGTACCGCTTGCTTGAAATGACCGGCAACATGGAAGACACTGTTGAATATGTCGACATGGCCAACTTGGCACTCAATGCTGGTCTGCCTGCAGAAGCCGCCCGCGTCGTAGAGCTTGCCTATGCAGCTGGCACCATGGGCAAAGGCAGCGATGCTGCCAATCATCAAAAGTTGCGCCTCCAAGTTCAACAGCGCCTGAACGAAGATGAAAAAGCGTTGCCCGCAATAGAAAAGTCAGCCAAGGACGCCAACACATTGGCCAGTTTGGCCGATGTTTATGCCTCTAAACAAAAGTGGAATCAATCGAATGACTTCTACAACAAAGCATTGGCCATGGGCGGCTTAAGGCGTGAGGCAGAAACAAGATTGCACGCGGGTCTCGTGTTGTCCAAAATGGGTCAAAAAGTGGAGGCTGTCAAAATGTGGGACAGTGTTCAAGGCGATGCAACCGCAGTCGAATTGGCTCAGTTGTGGAAAATTTGGCAGGCGCACAATTGATAATTCAAAAGTTCTCCGTGCCGCATCTGTGTCAAATCAGGCCTTGAAGCACACATGCTAGACAAACGCAAAATTCAAATGGCCGACATTGCCAAATTGGCAGGCGTATCAACAGCCACTGTTTCCCGCGCGCTTAACGGCAGCGAGGCCATACGTCCCGAAACGCGCGAACGCATTCAGGCTTTAGCGCAAGCGCACCAATACACCGTTCATGCTGGCGCCAAAAATTTGCGCAGCGGCGAAAATCGCACCTTGGGCTTGGTCATTCCCTACCGTGCCCATTTGCCCATGCAACTGACCGATCCCTTCTTTTTGGCCATGATGGGTCAATTGGCCGATGCCATGACAGCAGCCCAATACGATTTGCTTTTGTCGCGTGTTGATGCCGATCACTTGGATGAATGTGCTGCCCTTTACGACTCTGGCCGTGTAGCGGGCATGGTCATGGTGGGTCAGTGGGATCACCATGATCAACTCAATGCCTTGGCAATGCGGCGTGTTCCCTTGGTGGTTTGGGGCGCCATGCTGCCAGATCAGTTGTACTGCAGTGTTGGCAGCGACAACTTCAGCGGAGGCTTTCAAGCGACTTCCCATTTGATCCACAAAGGCTGTCGTCAAATCGCATTTTTAGGTGACTTTAAATCTGGTGAAGCCAAGTTTCGCTTTGATGGCTATTGCCAAGCCCTTCAAACAAATTCCTTGGCACTGCGTCAAGAATTGTGCATTCAATCTCCCTATACGCCCTTAGAAGCGCAGCAAGCCATGCATGCGTTTTGTGACAAAGGTATTCAGATTGATGGCTTGTTTGCAGCCAGTGATTTGATTGCCATCAATGCCATGGGCGTGCTCAACGCGCGGGGCTTGAAAGTACCCGACGACATTGCTGTCATTGGTTATGACGACGTCGATGCATCTCGTCACAGCTTTCCACCTCTCAGTACAATCCGACAACCACTTGATCTCGCAGCAAGAGCCCTTTTAGAGTCACTTCAAGAAGTGATGCGGGGTGGCCAACCTGCCTCGCGCCAGTTGAGCAGCGAGTTGGTGGTTCGGACATCAGCTTAGTCTTTTTGTTTGGCCGCAGAAGCCGCCGCTTTGAGCGCAAACTCTGCACGCAATGCGCGCAACTTCTCACGCGGATCTTCTTTGATGGTGTTTTTGTCGAGAGCCATTTCTTGAATAAACCGACTCGGCAAAGCAGCGATGGTTTCGCGGCCTTTTTTTCGGCGCCGAGTCCAGCTCACTGCCAAAGTTCTTTGTGCGCGAGTAATGCCCACATACATCAAACGCCGCTCTTCTTGCAGTCTGGAGAGCTGACCCTCTGCGTGCACTTGGGCGTCGACTGACTCTTTGTTGTCTTCGTCCATTTTGAACGGCAGCAAACCTTCGTTGACACCAACCAGCATCACATGGGGCCACTCCAATCCTTTGGCGGCATGCAGCGTCGACAAGGTCACCACATTGGGGTCTTGTTCGCGTTCATTCAAGGTGGACAACAAAGAAATGGTTTGCGCCACTTCCAGCAAGGACTTGGTTTCGGAAGCCATGCTCACCCCTGCAGCATCGTCAATGGTGCCGCCGCAACGCCCCGACATCCAATCGACAAATTCCAGCACGTTGGTCCAACGTGCGGCGGCCACTTTCTCGTTGTCTTCACCGTCGTACAAATGTTTTTCGTAGCCAATTTCTTTGAGCCACAGCAACAAAAAAGCCTTGGCATCGTCTGCGCCATGGGTGCGTTTGGCGCGGTATTCCAAGTCATTCATGTAGCGGCCAAACTCATGCAAGCTGCCCACTGCACGCGCCGACAACCTGCTGCCCAAGCTGTTGGAAAACAAAGCTTCAAACAAACTGAGTTTGTATTGGCTGGCCAAAGTGCCAAGCCCTGCCAAAGTTTGGTGCCCAATGCCGCGCTTGGGGCTGGTCACGGCGCGCAAGAAAGCGGGATCGTCGTTGTTGTTAACCCACAGGCGAAACCAAGCGCACAAGTCTTTGATTTCTGCGCGGTCAAAAAAACTTTGACCGCCCGACACCTTGTAAGGAATTTGCGCACGCCGCAGGGCTTTTTCAAACGGCTTGGCCATGTGATTGGCGCGGTACAAAATGGCAAACTCTTTGTAGTCTCGGTATTGAATGCCACCCGCGGTGGTGGCAGTGCCCGCGCGCAAAGATTGAATGCGCGCAACCATTCGATCGGCCTCATGCTCTTCGTGATCGGCGTCGACCACACGCACCGGTTCGCCTTCGCCCAGTTCAGAAAAGAGCGTTTTGGGGTAGAGCTTGGGGTTGGGTTCAATCACGTTGTTGGCCGCGCGCAAGATGGCACTGGTAGAGCGGTAGTTTTGCTCTAACTTCACCACTTTCAGTTGCGGAAAGTCTTGCGGCAGCCGTTTCAAGTTGTCCAAGGTGGCGCCGCGCCAGCCGTAAATCGATTGGTCATCGTCGCCCACAGCGGTAAAGCGCGCGCGTTCGCCCACCAAGTGTTTCAGCACTTCGTATTGGGTGGCATTGGTGTCTTGGTATTCATCGACCAAGACATGGCCCATGGCGGCTTGCCAGCGTTCGCGCACATCAGGAAACTGCCCCAAGAGCTTCAAAGGCAAACCAATCAGGTCGTCAAAATCGACGCTTTGATAAGCGCTCAGTCGTTCTTCGTAGCGGCCCATGATGCGCGCTGCCACCCGCTCGTTGTCATTCTTGGCTGCAAGCTCCGCTTGTGCGCCCGTCAGGCCTGCATTTTTCCAAGCGCTGATGGTCCATTGCCATTGGCGTGCGGTGTTGGCATCGGTGGTGCCGCCGCAGTCTTTCAAGATGCTCACCACATCGTCGGCATCCAAAATACTGAACTGCGGTTTCAAGCCCAGCACGTGGCCATCTTGTCGCATGATGCGCACACCCAAGGCATGAAAGGTGCAAATCATGACCTCTTGTGCGCCTTTGCCAATGAGCTTGCGAGCACGTTCGCGCATTTCACTGGCGGCTTTGTTGGTGAAGGTGATGGCCGCAATGCGCTGCGGCGCCAGCCCCACTTCAATCAGCCGTGCAATTTTTTGTGTGATCACGCGCGTCTTGCCCGAGCCGGCGCCCGCCAACACAAGGCAAGGGCCTTTGACGTAATTGACGGCTTCTAATTGAGCCGGATTCAAACCGGTGGTGGGGGTCGACATGCGTAAAAATGGAGAAGGCCGAATCCAAATGCGCAAATGCGCATTCGGCCATCCAATCAATCATAGCGGGCAATTGAGGCGCCAATTACAAGGCACAATGTGAGCCATGCTAGATGTCTTGCGCGTCACCTTTCCCTTCTTTGCATTGGTCCTTTGCGGCTACTGGGCGGCGCGTCGACAAATGTTGCCCTTTGAGGCCATTCCAGGGCTCAATGGCTTTGTGCTGTTCTTTGCCTTGCCTTGCATGCTGTTTCGTTTTGGTGCCAACACGC
>JAPLPO010000095.1 GCA_026400155.1 Burkholderiales bacterium
CCCATTTCAGCCACGCGCACAAAATATTCAATTTGCTTGAGATCCATTCTTGAATTTTGCCATAACAGAGCATCCGTTATGCATAATTGTTCTATCTGGTAGTGGAACTTGCACCTAGTTCAAAGCAGTACTCAACTGGAAAATAGACAAGCAACAAAACTCCATTCATTTAATTCAGACCATGAAACCTTCTTCTCAAACTGCGGTTCCATGCATGTTGATGCGGGGTGGCACCTCCAAGGGGCCTTTTTACAAAGCAGACGATTTACCATCAGACACCGCGCACAGAGACAAAGTGTTATTGGCGGCCATGGGTTCGCCAGACAAAAGGCAAATCGATGGTTTGGGGGGTGCGCACCCGCTCACCAGCAAAGTGGGCATCGTGAGCCAAAGTTCTGTGCCTGGCGTTGCGCTTGATTTTTTGTTTGCACAGCTCCAACCCGACAAAGACACGGTCGATACCACGCCCAATTGCGGCAACATGTTGGCGGCTGTGGTGCCATTTGCGCTTGAAACGGGCATGGTCAAAGCGCAGGGGGATCAATCGACCTTTCGGGTGTTGACTTTGAACACCAACATGCAGTGCGACATCACCGTCGATACCACGGGTGGTTTGGTGCAATATGAAGGCAATGCTCGCATTGATGGCGCACCGGGCACTTCAGCGCCAGTTGTCATTAATTTCTTGGACACTGCAGGGTCGGTTTGCTCTGGACTGTTGCCCACGGGCAAGGTTAAAGACACCTTGACTGTGACCGGACAAGGTTTCACACCCTTTACTTTGGATGTCACTTGCATTGACAACGGGATGCCCTTGGTCATTTTCAAGGCCTCTGATGTTGGCCGAACCGGGTATGAGTCGGTTGCCGAGATGAATGCCGATACAGAATTGAAAACCAAGATTGAAGCATTGCGAATTCAGGTTTCCTTGTTGATGGGCTTGGGCGATGTGAGCCAAAAGAACTATCCCAAAATGACGCTCATTGCGCCACCACAAAACGGTGGCGCATTGAGCACGCGCAGTTTCATTCCGCATGTGTGTCACGACGCCATTGGTGTTCTGGCTGCCGTTACGGTGGGTACTGCATGCGTGCTAGAAGGCTCTGTGTGCGATGGCATTGCCGTCATGCCTGAAGGCGCCACTAAAAACGTTTCGGTGGAGCACCCCACGGGCGAGTTCTGTGTTGCTTTGCAAACAGAGTCTGCGCCCCATTTACCCGGCGGACAGCATGTCAAACAGGCTGCGCTATTGAGAACAGCTCGATTGCTCATGCGAGGCGAGGCCATGGTGCCTGCGTCCTTGTGGTCCCGAGCGGTCGCATAAATTTGTCAATTCATTCTTCAATTGGATACCTTCATGAGTCAGCAAAAACCTTTGATCATTGATTGTCATGGCCACTTCACCACAGCCCCTAAAGCTTTGGAAACCTGGCGACTGGCCCAAATTGCTAACCTCAATACCCCCGAGCTTGGTCCTAAAGTGGCCGACCTCAGAATCAGTGATGACGAATTGCGTGAGTCCATTGAGACCAATCAATTGCGTTTGATGAATGAGCGTGGATCTGATTTGACCTTGTTCAGTCCGCGCGCCAGTTTCATGGCGCATCACATTGGCGATTTCAATGTCTCCTCAACATGGGCTGCCATTTGCAATGAACTTTGCTACCGAGTGAGCCAACTTTTTCCAGACCACTTTGTACCGGTCGCCATGTTGCCGCAATCGCCTGGGGTCGACCCAGCCACCTGTATTCCAGAGTTAGAGCGTTGCGTGAAAGACTATGGCAATGTGGGTATCAATCTCAACCCAGACCCCTCTGGCGGTCATTGGACATCGCCGCCTTTGAGTGACAAACACTGGTACCCAATTTACGAAAAAATGGTGGAGTACAACATTCCCGCCATGATTCACGTGAGTACCAGCTGCAACAGCTGTTTTCACACCACCGGCGCTCACTACTTGAACGCAGACACCACCGCTTTTATGCAGTGCTTGACGTCTGACTTGTTCAAAGAATTTCCCACATTGAAATTTCTCATTCCCCATGGCGGTGGTGCGGTGCCATACCACTGGGGCCGCTTTCGCGGTTTGGCGCAGGAATTGAAAAAACCCTTATTGCAAGAACATTTGCTGAACAATATTTACTTTGACACGTGTGTCTATCATCAGCCAGGCATTGACCTGTTGACCAAGGTGATACCTGTGGAGAATATTTTGTTTGCGTCTGAAATGATTGGTGCAGTGCGTGGCATCGATCCAGAAACAGGACACTACTACGACGATACCAAGCGCTACATTGAATCTTCGAGTATCCTGAATGCAGAGCAGCGTTACAAAATTTACGAAGGCAACACTCGCCACGTGTTTCCAAGACTGGATGCACATTTGAAGGCCAAGGGACTTTGAGCGCCTCAACAGGCAAATACATTTCTCTCACTTATTAGAAATTGGATTGACCATGACAGAACTCGGAATTGTGAAACGCAACATCACTCGCGCAGACAAGGCGGCAGTCGAAAAACTCGGTCGTTATGGCGTAGCCACAGTACACGAAGCCATGGGACGTGTCGGCCTGATGCAAAAGTACATGCGCCCTATTTACAGCGGCGCACCAGTCTCTGGTACGGCCGTGACAGTCCTTCTGCACCCCGGCGACAATTGGATGCTGCACGTTGTGGCAGAGCAAATCCAACCGGGTGACATCGTGATCGCAGCCCTCAGTGCAGACAACTGCGATGGCTTCTTTGGCGATCTATTGGCAACGTCTTTCATGGCACGCGGTGCCAAGGCGCTGGTGATTGACGCAGGCGTGCGCGATGTGCGTGAGCTTACCGGGATGGGCTTTCCAGTTTGGAGCAAAGGCATCAGTGCCAAAGGCACTATCAAATCAACACTGGGCTCAGTGAACATTCCCGTGGTCTGTGCGGGTGTTCAGGTGAACCCTGGCGATGCCATTGTGGCTGACGACGATGGTGTGGTGGTGGTGCCTGCAACATGGGCGCAAAAGGTGGCCGACGGTGCTGAAGCCCGCGAAGCCAATGAAGGTGAGAAGCGCGCCAAATTGGCAGCTGGTATTTTGGGACTCGATATGTACAACATGCGCGAGCCTTTGGCCAAAGCAGGTTTGAAGTACATCGATTAATTCATTTGTAGAAATTTAAACATCATGGAATTTCAAAAAACACCTGGTTGGCTAGACTGGTACGCAGGCCCTAGCAAACCAAAATTCAAATTGCCGGCGGGTGCCGTCGATGCGCATTGCCATGTCTTTGGCCCGTCAGGCAAGCCTTGGCACCTACTGGCGTCTTGCGTGTGGGTGTTTATCTTGGAAGTCCTACCTCTTGGGTTAAAGATCCAAAGTCTGGTGAAAGTGTTGGCATTGCGCTTGATTTGGGGAAAGAGTTGGCAAAGCGTTTGAATGTGCCTGTTCAGGTAGTAGAGTTTGACCGCGTTGCGCAGGTCTTGGACTCTTTGAAAGCTGGCAAGATTGATTTCACGTTCACCAATGCCACCGCCGTTCGAAGCAAAGAAATGGATTTCACCGCCCCACTGGTTCGTTTGGAATTGGGTTATTTGGTAGCGGGAGGGAGCCCACTTCAATCGGTGTCACAAATTGACATGCCCGGCATGCGTGTTGGGGTGAGTCAAGGCAGCTCATCACAAGGCGTGTTAACTCAGCTGTACAAACAAGCCAAAGTCATCCCAGCAGACTCATTGGCCAAAGCCAAATATATGCTTGAGACAAAACAAATTGATGCTTTTGCTACCAACAAAGGCATCTTGTTTGAAATGTCGGATACCTTGAAAGCCAGTCAAGTCCTTGAGGGCCGTTGGGGTTTAGAGAATCTGGCCATTGCAATTCCGAAAGGCCGTGATGCGGGCCGAGAATTTGTTCAAGGCTTTGCACAGAACGTTGAACAAACTGGTTATTTGAGCCAAGTCATTGCGCGTTCTGGTTTGCGTGGCATTGCCAAAAACTGACCCCATCAAAAATGGACCCCATCAAAACTGATAAGTGAGTGAGAATTTAAATGGAATTTCAAAAGACCCCAGGTTGGCTTGATTGGTACACAGGCCCCAGCAAACCCAAATTCAAATTGCCTGCTGGTGCGGTTGATGCCCATTGCCATGTGTTTGGCCCTGGTGCAGAGTTTCCTTATGCGGCTGAACGCAAGTACACGCCTTGCGATGCATCCAAGCAGCAACTCTATGCCTTGCGCGATCACCTGGGTTTTTCGCGCAACATTGTGGTGGGTGCCACTTGCCACGGCACAGACAACAGCGCCACAGTGGATGCGTTGCGCCACTCAAACGGCAAAGCACGTGGCATTGCAACGGTCAAGCGCAGTGTCACAGATGAAGAATTGCAAGCCATGCATGAGGCCGGTATTCGCGGCGTGCGCTTTAACTTTATCAAGCGACTGGTGGACTTCACGCCCAAAGAAGAGCTCATGGAAATTGCCACTCGCATTGGCCATTTAGGCTGGCATGTGGTCATTTATTTCGAAGCCGTCGATCTGCCTGAGTTGTGGGACTTCTTCACAGGTCTTCCCACCGTGGTGGTGGTCGATCACATGGGCACACCCGATGTGAAGCTGCCTGTTGACGGACCTCAATTTCAATTGTTTTTAAAGTTCATGCGCGAGCACCCCAATGTTTGGTGCAAAGTGACTTGCCCAGAGCGCTTGTCTGCCTCTGGTGCGCCTGCCTTGAATGGTGAGCAAAACGCCTACCAAGATGTCGTGCCATTTGCCAAAGCCATTGTGGAAGAATTCCCAGACCGCGTGCTTTGGGGAACCGACTGGCCGCATCCCAATTTGAAAAAGCACATGCCCGATGATGGCCTTTTGGTCGACTTCATTCCGCACATTGCCACCACGCCTGCGTTGCAGCAAAAATTATTGGTTAACAATCCCATGCGCCTTTACTGGCCAGAGGAGAAAATTTAATGGCACTGGAAAAACCTTATCTTGATGTGCCTGGCACCATCATTTTCGATGCTGATCAAAGTCGAAAAGGGTATTGGATCAACCAGTTTTGCATGTCACTCATGAAAGCTGAGAATCGAGAGCGGTTCAAAGCCAACGAGCGTGCCTATTTGGACGAATGGGCCATGAGCGAAGAACAAAAACTGGCTGTGTTGGCGCGTGATTTGAACTGGTGCATGCGCACTGGGGGCAACATTTACTTCTTGGCCAAAATTGGTGCAACCGATGGCAAGAGTTTCCAACAAATGGCGGGCTCCATGACCGGCATGACAGAGGAGGAGTATCGCAACATGATGATCAATGGCGGACGCTCTATCGAAGGCAACCGGTTTGTGGGAGAGAACGGCGATGCACAAGCACAAAATCAACCTCAAGGCGCAGCCGGTAAGAAAGTCAACTGATCATGGCCAAAATCACAGCCTCCGTCTTCACATCGCATGTTCCGGCCATTGGCGCCGCATTGGATTTGGGCAAAACCCAAGAAGCCTATTGGCAACCGCTTTTTGCAGGTTACGAATATGGCAAGCAATGGATGAAAGAAAACAAGCCAGATGTTATTTTCTTGGTCTTCAACGACCACGCAACTGCTTTCAGCTTGGACTTCATTCCAACGTTTGCCATAGGTACAGCAGAAAAGTTTCTGCCAGCCGATGAGGGTTGGGGACCCCGTCCTGTGCCCGTGGTCAAAGGGCACCCTGAATTGGCCTCCCACATTGCACAGTCTGTGATTCAACAAGACTTTGACCTCACCATCGTCAACAAAATGGATGTCGATCACGGCCTCACAGTGCCTTTGTCGCTGATGTGTGGCCAGCCGCCTGCTGAAAAATTTGAATGGCCCTGTCCGGTCATTCCTTTTGCAGTGAATGTGGTGCAGTACCCTGTGCCCAGTGGCCAGCGTTGCTTCAACTTAGGCAAAGCCATTCGCAAAGCCATTGAAAGTTACGACGAAGACCTCCATGTCCACATTTGGGGCACGGGCGGCATGAGCCATCAACTTCAAGGTGCGCGCGCAGGTCTAATCAATAAAGAATTTGACAAAGCATTTTTAGACAAGCTGATCAGCGATCCTCAAGCTGCGGCTGACATTTCGCACATGGACTATGTCCGAGAAGCGGGCAGTGAAGGTATCGAATTGGTGATGTGGCTCATTGCCCGCGGAGCCATGAACGATGTTGCAGGGGGCAAAGCACCCACGCTCAAACACCGTTTCTATCATGTGCCTGCTTCAAATACGGCCGTGGGCCACGTCATCTTAGAAAATTAAATGGGTCCGAAGGAATAATAATATGTCGAAAACAATCAAAGTTGCCTTGGCCGGTGCGGGCGCGTTTGGTATCAAACACTTGGATGGCATCAAGAACATCGATGGCGTTGAAGTGGTCTCCCTGGTCGGTCGTGAACTTGAAAAAACCAAGGAAGTTGCCAGCAAGTACGGCATTGGTCATGTCACGACAGATCTGGCTGCCAGCCTGGCATTGCCAGAAGTCGATGCCGTGATTTTGTGCACGCCCACCCAAATGCACGCGTCGCAAACCATCGCTTGTTTGAATGCAGGCAAGCATGTTCAAGTAGAAATTCCATTGGCAGACAGCTGGAAGGGTGCGGAAGAAGTGGTTCGCTTGGCCAAACAAACTGGCAAAGTGGCCATGTGCGGCCACACGCGCCGTTTCAATCCAAGCCACCAGTGGGTTAAGCACAAAATCAAAGCAGGCGAATTCAACATTCAGCAAATGGATGTTCAAACCTATTTCTTTCGGCGCACCAACATGAACGCTTTGGGTCAAGCACGCAGTTGGACAGACCATCTGCTGTGGCACCATGCGGCCCATACAGTCGATCTGTTTGCATACCAAGCGGGAAGCCCCATTGTCAAAGCCAATGCGGTTCAAGGACCTGTTCATCCCACATTGGGCATTGCCATGGACATGAGTATTCAGTTGCAAGCTGCCAATGGCGCCATATGTACTCTGAGCCTGTCATTTAACAACGACGGCCCATTGGGTACTTACTTTCGCTACATTGGTGACACGGGCACTTATCTGGCTCGCTATGACGATTTATACACGGGCAAGGAAGAGCAAATTGACGTCTCCAAAGTGGATGTGTCAATGAATGGCATCGAGTTGCAAGACCGAGAGTTCTTTGCCGCCATCCAAGAAGGCCGGGAACCAAATGCCAGCGTGGCGCAAGTGTTGCCTTGCTACCAGGTTTTGCACAACTTAGAGTTGCAATTGAACCCTGGCTGAAAATCTGAGGCTTCAGACAGCCAGTAGATTTTTCACAGGTGCCAGTTGACGGGCTGGATTGTTCATTTGATAATTAACCAACTGGTACATTATTAAAATGGCAACATCTGCAAAAAATAATTCATCCCTCAGCGTCGGACGAACCAACGATCCTGAGCGGACCATGGCTGAAATCTTGGCTGTTGCAAGCTCCGAATTTGCAGCCAAAGGTCTCGCGGGTGCACGAATCGATGAAATAGCGGCGGCCACAAGAACAAGCAAGCGGATGATTTACTACTATTTTGGTAGCAAAGAGAGCTTGTATGTCGCAGTGTTGGAATCTGCTTATAGTCGCATGCGAAAAATTGAAGCCGATTTGCATTTGAGCAATTTAGATCCTGCCAGCGCTTTGCAACGACTTGTAGAGTTCACCTACGATCATCACCAAAGCAATGAAGACTTCATTCGTTTGGTCATGAGTGAAAACGTACAACGCGGGGAATATTTGGCCCAAAGCCAAGGTATTCAGAAGCTCAATGGCTCGGCTCTACAAACCATTCAAGAAGTCTATGACCGCGGCGTTGAGCAGGGCGTATTCAAAAAGGGCTTGACCCCTCTGGAAATTCATTCTGCAATTTCTGCGCTGACGTTCTTTAACGTCTCTAATCGGCATACTTTTGGGCTGATTTTTAAAGGTAAATCAGCACAAGGGAAAGCCCAAACTCTCAAAAAGTCACAAGTCGTCGAATTGATCAACTGCTATGTTCGCTTGTGAGGCATCGCCATTCAAGATATCGAATTTTGTAATAACTGATAGAGAGCCATTGAATTGATGACTAGGGTATTTAC
>JAPLPO010000128.1 GCA_026400155.1 Burkholderiales bacterium
AATGCCCCAAACCGTGCCGAACAAGCCCACGAAGGGCGATGTAGAACCCACTGTGGCCAACACAGCCAAACCGTCTTGCATGCGGCTTTGTACGTTGCCAATGGCACGCTGAATGCTTCTGGCCGTCCAGGTGTCAAAGTCATTGTATGCGCCAGAAATGCGCCCGAGCAACTGCCAAACCTTGACGGTCAAACTGCAGAATTCATGGCCTGCGATGTCAGGGAAGCTGATGCCGGACGAGCCATGATTGCCAGCATTGTCCAAAAATATGGTTGCCTTGATGTGTTGATCCACAACGCTGGGGGTAGCCCTGGTGTCGATGCGGCCACCGTTTCACCCCGTTTTCACGAAGGGGTCATTCGCCTTAATTTAACGGCCGCCCTGCACATGGCGCAGTCAGCCAATGCCACCATGCAACAGCAAGAACAAGGTGGCGTCATTGTTTTCATTGGCAGTGTGAGTGCGCTCAGGCCTTCTCCTGGCAGTGCTGCCTATGGTGCGGCCAAGGCTGCGGTGCTCAGTCTGACTTCCTCCTTGGCAGTCGAATGGGCCCCCAAGGTTCGCGTGATGGCTGTCAGCCCTGGCCTGGTCAAAACCGAACAATCGCATTTGCATTACGGTGATGAAGCCGGCATTGCAGCAGTGGGACAAACCATACCTGCTGGTCGCATGGCCGAGCCTGCAGACATTGCCAATGCTTGTCTTTTTGTAGCGTCCGATCAAGCCAGTTACTTGAGCGGCACCAATTTGTTATTGCACGGCGGTGGTGAGAAACCTGCCTTTCTTGCAGCCGCCAACGCAAATCAGTCTTGATCGACTGCCACTACCCCACATTGAAGGAGCCAAACCTTGTCTGAACACGAATGGATGCATGATATTCGCGCCTTGGTTGGCAAAAAATACGGGCGCGTTTACGCATGGGACAAAGTCAATGCACCCATGATTCGCCAATGGTGCGAAATCATGGGCGTTGACGATTCACGCTACCTAAAAGTAGGCGCAGTCATTGCGCCACCCGCCATGCTCCAAGTTTGGTGCATGGAAGGTTTCACCATGAACAACTACCCTCCAGGTTCCACCAAAGAAAACCCTTACGAGGCTTTGAAATTGATGGAGCCCCACGGTTTAGCCTCGGTGGTTGCGGTCAATTCAGAACTTAGCTTTGCAAGGGATGTGTTTGAAGGCGAACGTCTTTACTACACCACCCGGTTGGACGCCATCAGCCCCGAAAAAACGACTGCTTTAGGCACAGGTTTTTTTGTGACGCTGGTCATGACGTTTTTCTCTGAAAAGAACACCGGTGATGAAGAAGTCGGCCAACTCTTGTTCCGCGTTTTCAAATTCCGTCCTGCACAAACCAGCAACACTCAAAAAGAGCCTGCCAAATTGCCTGCGCCAGCCAAACGGCCGCCGCCCGGCATCAGCGACGACACCCGATTCTTTTGGGACGGCGCTAACCAAGGCAAGTTACTCATTCAACGCTGCAAAGCTTGTGGCACCTTGCGGCATCCACCCGGCCCCGTTTGCTCAAAGTGCCATTCTTTTGAATGGGATACCGTTGAAGCATCAGGTCGCGGCACCATCTATTCATTTCTAGTGATGCACTACCCCGAAGTACCACCCTTGGACCACCCCAACCCCATTGCCTTGATTGAGTTACTGGAGGGCACTCGGCTTATTTCGCAATTGGTCGGCGTCAAGCCAGGCGATGTGAAGATAGGCGATGCCGTTCAAGTGGAATTCAACACATTCAACGATGGCGAATTGACACTTCCTCAATTCAGGCCAGTGGTCCAAACAGCAGGAGCAAGCGCGTGAATTTTTTATTGACAGAAGAACAAACGGCATTTGCAGAAATGGCCAGCGGCCTGTTTGCCGATTACTGCAGTGACGACCAATTGCGCGCTCACGACAAATCCGATGCACCCTACATGCAGTCGCTCTGGCAACAATCTGTGGCCTCCGGCTTGCACACCATTTTGATACCTGAATCGCATGGTGGTTTGGGCTTGGGCATGACTGAACTCATGGCCGTTCTAGAACAACAAGGCCGTGCACTGGCCAATGTGCCCTTGTGGGAAACACAAGTGGGCGCAACGGCTTTGGCAAAGTTTGCAGACGCCTCCCTAACACCCGTTATTCAACAATTGTTGTCTGGCGATGTACTGCTGTCCTTTTCCCTAGAGGCCTTGACACAGTCCAGAGGTTCTTCGCTGCAACTAGCGCGCTCTGGTGACAATTGGAAGCTCAGTGGTATGGCGCCTGCCGTACCTTTGGCCTCGGTATCTCGCTATGCGCTTCTAGCCGCAGAAGCCTTTGATGGCATGCATTTGGTGCTCATCGACTTACAAGACAAAGGCATTCAGATCAGTGCTGGCAGAAGTCAGCACCACCAAGCAGTGGCCGATTTATTTTTCGACGCATTGCCTTTGAAAGCCGAACGCGTCTTGCCTTTAAGCGCCACCGCTTGGTCAGAGCAACACGCCATTGCGTGCTTGGCCTCTGTGCAACTTGGCGTCACAGAACAACAACTTAAGCGCACGGTTGAGTACGTGAGTGAGCGGCAACAATTTGGACGCGTCATTGGCAGCTTTCAATTGGTGGCAGGTCAAATGGCCGATGGTTATATTGCCACCGAAGCACTTCGTTCTTCTGTATGGCAACTTGTTTACAGACTGGACGCTGGTTTGGGCTCTGCACCGCAAGCTTGGGCTACGCGTGCATTGGCAAACGATACAGGCCACCGCGCCGGCCACATGGCCCAGCACGTCCATGGCGGCATTGGTGTCGACTTGACCTACCCCATTCACCGCTTCTTGTTTTGGACACGGGCCAATGCGGCGGCCTTGGGTGGCACAGAGCACCAATTGGCCAAGCTGGGCGACTGGTTGGCCAACAACGAGCATTTGGGCTGGAAATATGACGCAGCCGAAGACAAGCCTTTTGAGGGAAACCAACATGCAGCGGTTTGAAGACATTCAAACAGGTGACGCTTTAGAGTCACTCACAGTGCCCATCACAGTGGCATTGATTGCGGGCGGCGGCATTGCTACGCGCGATTATTTCCCAGGCCATCACGACTTGGAAGCCGCGCGGGCCTTGGGCTCGCCCCATATTTTCATGAACATTCTGACCACCAATGGTTTGATTCAAAGTTTTGTCGATATCTGGTGCGGACCTACTGGCCAAATGCTTGATTTGAAAATCAAATTGGGTGTGCCCAACTACCCGGGCGACAAAATGGTCCTCAGTGGTGCTATCACCGACAAGCGCGATGCCGACCGAAGTGTGGAAATCACACTCAAAGGCATCAATAGCATGGGGCCTCACGTTAACGGCACGGTGCGCGTGCGGTTTTCTTAAATCGTGATGGCAAAGGACTTTATCAATGACTGATTTTTCAATTTCGGGTCGTGCTGCCATTGTCGGTTTGGGTGCGACAGAATTCTCCAAAAACTCTGGGCGCACCGAAGTGCGCTTGGCCATGGAAGCCACATTGCAAGCCTTGAACGATGCAGGCATTGATCCTTCTGAGGTCGATGGCTTTTCTTCGTACAGCGTCGACAAAGTGCCGGAGTATGAAATTGCTCGGCTGCTAGGCGCCAAGAACATCAACTTTTTCAGCCAAATTCCACATGGCGGTGGTGCAGCTTGCGCACCTGTTTTGCATGCCGCGATGGCTGTGGCCACAGGCATTGCCAAAACCGTGGTGGTGTATCGCGCCATGAACGAACGCAGCTGGTACCGGTTTGGCAATGGCAACTATGGCTTTGGTTCGTCACCTCTGTTTGAAAACGTCAATTACGGGTGGTACATGCCTTATGGCTTTCACACACCCGCAGCTTGGGTCGGCATGTTTGCACAGCGCTACATGCACACCTATGGCGCTACCAGCGAAGATTTCGGCCGCATTGCTGTCGCTGCACGCGATTTTGCAGCGACCAACCCCGCTGCGTTCTTTTATGGCAAGCCCATTTCTTTGGCCGATCACCAAGCTTCTCGCTGGATTTGTGAACCTCTGCATTTGCTAGATTGCTGCCAAGAATCCGATGGGGCTGTGGCCATGGTCATTACGTCGGTCGAACGCGCACGAGATTTCAAAACACGTCCTGTTGTCATCAAAGGGGCTGCTCAGGGCATTAGCGACGGGCAACAAATCATGACTTCTTACTTTCGCGAAGACATCACCGGTTTGCCCGAAATGGGCTTGGTGGCCAAACAACTTTGGCAACAAAGTAAGTTGGGCCCAGATGACATTCAAACTGCAGTGATCTACGACCACTTCACGCCCTTTGTATTGCCACAACTGGAAGAGTTTGGTTTTGCCAAACGCGGTGAAGCCAAAGAATTCATTCGTGCCGGACACCATGCACGTGGCGGCAAGATGCCCATCAACACCCACGGCGGCCAATTGGGCGAAGCCTATATCCACGGTATGAACGGCATTGCCGAAGGTGTGCGACAAGTTCGCGGTAGCGCCGTCAATCAAGTGCCAGATGTTCACAACGTTCTCGTCACCGCCGGCACCGGCGTGCCCACCAGCGGCCTCATTTTGGGCGCTGGCTAATCCGTCCACAGAAAGACGATCATGTTCATCGATCTCACCCCCGAACAGCACACATTGCGCATGCAGGTGCGCGATTATTTCAACACGCTCATGACACCAGACTTGCGTCTCAAATTGCGCGGCGCAGAGAGTGGCGATGAGTATCGCCAAACCATTCGCCAAATGGGCAAGGATGGTTGGCTGGCTGTGGGCTGGCCCAAAGAGCATGGCGGCCAAGGTCTGAGTGCCACAGAGCAATTGATCTTTTTTGAAGAAGCCAACATTGCGGGCGCACCACTGCCCTTCGTCACCATCAGCACCGTGGGTCCAGCCCTCATGGAGTCAGGATCAGCATCTCAAAAAGCACGCTTTTTGCCTGGCATTGCTTCGGGCGAATTGATTTTTTCCATTGGTTACTCAGAGCCTCAAGCTGGATCTGACTTGGCGGTTTTAAAAACTCAAGCCAAATTGGAAGGTGATCTTCAAACAGGTCGCTTCATTGTGAACGGCAGCAAACTTTGGACATCAGGCATTGAGGCGGCTGACCATGTTTGGTTAGCTGCACGAACCGATCCTGACTTGCCCCGACACAAAGGCGTGTCCATTCTCATTTTGGACACCAATGCGCCCGGCTTTTCACACACACTCATTGAAACTGTTGGCAACTTCACAGCGGCGACTTATTACGACAACGTTGAAGTACCTGCCGACCGCTTGGTAGGCGAACTCCATGGGGGCTGGAAATTGATCACCGCCCAACTGAACCACGAACGCTTAGGCTTAGGCTCTTGGGCTGACAAGGTTTTTGGCCCCTATGTCAAAGTGCTGCAATGGGCCAAAGCTCGCGATGAAAATGGCCGACGTGCTGTCGATCAGCCTTGGGTCAAGCGCTCCTTGGCGGAATGCTATGCACGGCTTGAAGCCATGCGCCTGATTAATTTCCGCATTGCCGCTGAACTTGAAAACGGCCGCATGGACATTGCTTTGGCATCGGCCACCAAAGTCTATGGCTCAGAGAGTGTCATCGAAGTTCTCAGAAAGCTCATTGACATTGTGGGCTCTAGCGCGTTGGTAAGAGCCGGTTCGTCAGCCGCCATGTTGCTAGGAGAACTTGAATACGAAGTTCGTGCTTGCACTCTCACCACCTTTGGCGGTGGTACCAACGAAATTCAGCGTGAATTGATTGCACAGTTTGGCCTGCAAATGCCAAGGCCTGTGCGCTAAACCCACTGACTCATAGACACACTTATTCAGTAGAAATGGAGACCACGTGAACTCTGCGTCCATCCTACCGCGTGAAGTCACTCAGGCCAAACTTGACAAGCGGTCGAAGGCAAGCACACGTCATCGAGCGTCTCAAACTTACACGCTAGCAGATCGCGTGGAAGAAAGCGTTGCGCTGTATGCCGACCTAGCTTGTCTAAAGTACGGCAAAGATCAATTCACTTACACACAAACCAACCAACGCATTAACCAAGTTGCCCATGCAGGACATGCTTTGGGATTGAAGACAGGTGATGTGGTGGGTCTGTGCATGGAGAATAGACCTGCATTTTTGTTTACATGGCTCGGCTTGTCAAAGCTGGGGGTGAAGTTGGTTTTTTTAAATACCAACGTCAGTGGCAAACCATTGACCCATGCCATAGAAGTGACGGGTACCAAACTGATTGTCATGGGCGAGGAATGCTTGGGCTTGCTGGAAAAAACGGCACTGTCCACTGACCTTCAATTTTGGTTATGTCCAGATCCTGAGAACGTGGCAAGCGAAGCACTTCGTGCACGATGCAGTGTCAATCTGGAATTGGCTTGTCAGGCTGCTTCGACTGAAAATCCGCCTTCTTCATGGCGCGAAGGCTTGGTGGCAGGGGACCCCGCCCTTTACATCTTCACCTCTGGCACAACAGGTCTGCCCAAGGCAGCCATTATCAGCCATGCACGTTGGTTGATTACGGGTGATGTGATGCAAATCACCATGGATGTTCAAAAGGAAGATTGCTTCTACTGCTTCTTGCCGCTCTATCATGGCGCAGCCTCCCTGTCTGCAGGTGCTACCGCATTTGCCTCCGGCGCCAGTTTGTTGCTTCGCCGCAAGTTCAGCCGCACAGAATTTTGGGCGGACGTTCGTCATCACCAGGTCTCTATTTGCCAATATGTGGGCGAAATTTGTCGCTTCTTGCTGACTGTGCCACCCAAATCCAACGACAAAGAACATAGCTTGCGCAAAATGGTCGGCGCTGGTTTAGCCCCTGAAGTTTGGGAACAATGGGTACAGCGCTTTGGCGAGTTTGATATTTTTGAGGGCTGGGGCGCAACCGAGTCCAACACCAACACCATCAATGTAGACAACCGGGTGGGTTCCTGTGGGCGCGTGCCTTTCTGGGAAAAAACCAATCTGCGCTTGGTCAAATTTGACATTGAATCAGGAAGCCATGTGCGCGATGAAAATGGCTTTCTACAGGTTTGCGGCCCCAATGAAGTGGGCGAAGGCATTGGCATGATCATCAACATGCCCGATGTGGTGGGCGGCCGCTTTGAAGGTTACACCTCACCCGAAGCCACAGAAAAGAAAATTTTACGCAATGTGTTTAAGGAAGGCGATGCTTGGTGGTCCTCTGGCGATTTGCTGCGCTGTGATGAAGATGGCTATTGCTGGTTTGTCGACCGCATTGGTGACACCTTCCGATGGAACTCCGAAAATGTGTCCACCCTCGAAGTAGCCGATGTGCTGGGTGATTTCCCAGGTTTGGAATCAATCACCGTCTATGGCGTGAAAGTACCGGGTGCAGAAGGCCGCGCAGGCATGGCTGCTCTGGTTTTAGAACCAGGCACTCACTTTGACCCTGCCAAATTTTGGGCCTTGGCCACAAGTCGTTTGCCTCGTTATGCGGCCCCTTTGTATTTGCGACTGACACCTACTGCAGACATGACGGGCAATTACAAACTTCGCAAAGTCGATTTACAGCGCGAAGGCTATGACACGCATCTGGTCTCAGATCCTGTGTATGTCAGAGATGACAAACGCCAAACTTACCTGCCTTTGGAAGTTGGCAAGCTCAGGGCTGTCGGATGACACGCCCAAGGTCTTGAATCACTATGCATGACATTGAAGAATTTCGCTTAGAAACGCGCAATTGGTTAGAAGCCAATTGCCCAGCAGCCATGCGATTGCCCATTACGCAAGAAGAAATTGTGTGGGGTGGCTCGCAAGTTCATTTTAAAAATGAAGACCAGCGCATCTGGTTTGAAAAAATGCGCGACAAAGGTTGGTTTGCACCATCCTGGCCCAAAGAATATGGCGGCGGTGGACTCGCCCCCAAACAGGCGCGCATCGTCGAAGAAGAAATGCTCAAACTGAGTTGCCGTCAACCTCAGTTCAATTTGGGCGTCTGGATGCTGGGCCCCGTCTTGCTTGAAATTGGCACAGAAGCTCAAAAACAAGAGCACTTACCACCCATGATGCAAGGAAAAATCAGGTGGTGTCAGGGCTTTAGCGAACCCAATGCAGGCTCCGACTTGGCCAGCCTCAAAACTCATGCACGCATAGAAGCCAATGGCGACTTCGTGGTCAATGGCTCCAAAATTTGGACCTCCTATGGCGATGCCGCTGATTGGATGTATGCCTTGGTCCGTACCGACAACAGCGTCCGCAAGCAAGAGGGCATTAGCTTTCTTTTGATCAATATGAAGAGTCCGGGCGTGACTGTCAAACCCATTGAATTGATCAGTGGCAAATCCAGTTTCTGCGAAGTCTTTTTTGACGAGGTACGCGTACCGGCACAACAGTTGGTCGGCCCCCTGAATGGCGGCTGGACAGTCGCCAAAAAATTGCTACAGCACGAACGCGCAGCCATGTCCAAATTCAGCGAAGGCGCAGCCCCCTCTCACGATGCGCTCTTGGTTGCCAAAGCTTACTTGTATGACGAAGATGGCCATTTAATTGAGCCCGTGTGGCGTGACAAATTGGCATCGCTGCTGATGGACTCGCATGCCTTTTCACTGACGCACCAACGTGTCAAAGAAGAAGGCTTGGCACGTATGGATGTCAGTGGTCCTGCCTCCATTATGAAATTGGTTCAAACAGAGCAAGAAGTGGCCAAGTACGAACTGCTGATGCAACTCATGGGCCAGCGCGGCATGAGCTGGGAAGGTGACGAATTCACCAAAGACGAACACGATATTTGCAGACTTTGGCTTTTGTCAAAAACCTATGTGATTTCGGGTGGCAGCAGCGAAATTCAACTCAACATCATTGCCAAGCGCGTGCTTGGCTTACCAGGGTAAACAATGAACAGGTCTATTGCATCGGAGAGACTGGCATGAGTTTTTTACTCAATGAAGAGCAACGTCAATTCAGTGACAGCGCCCAAGAATTTTTAAGCGCAAAATCGCCTTTGAGCTTGCAACGTCAGTTGCGTGACAACTCGTCTGCACTGGGATTTGAGACCAGCCTATGGGAAGAAGTCATTGAATTGGGATGGACCGCTGCTGTCTTTCCAGAATCAGAGGGTGGCCTGGGGTTTGGCTACCAAGGCATGGGAGCGGTATTTGAAGCCATCGGTCGCAATGTGGCGGCCTTGCCTTTACTTTCCTCCATTGTTTTAGGTGGCGAAGTTATTTTGCAAGCTGGTAGCGCAATGCAAAAACAACTGTGGTTGCCTGGCTTGATAACGGGTCAACACAGACTGGCTCTTGCCATTGACGAGCAAGGTCGGCACGACCCTAGCAAGATCAAAACGATTGCCACCAAATCACCGGATGGTTGGGTATTGAATGGCAGCAAATGGTTTGTCATGGACGGTCTGGGCGCCACCTGTTTTGTGGTGGTTGCCAAAATTGAAACAGCCCACAGTGATTCTTCAATAGGCTTGTTTTTGGTGGACAACGCATGGACAGGCGTCAAAATTCAACCCACACGTCTGGCCGACAGCCGCAATTACGCCCAACTCAATCTGACCAACGTGCGGATCACAGAGGACATGTGTTTGGGCTCTGGCCAGAAGGCAGAAAAAGCTTTGAACATTGCCCTCGATAAAGCAAGAGCCTGCTTGGCCGCTGAAGGTTTAGGTCTCTTGAAAGAAGCTTTTGATCGCACCAACATGTATCTAAAAGAGCGCATTCAATTTGACGTGCCTATTGGTTCCTTCCAAGCTTTGCAACACAGAATGGCCAGGCTCTACACAGAATTACAAATGTTAGAGAGTTGCGTACGAGCTGCTTTGAACGCCATTGATTCAGAGACAGAAGATCTGGCTTTATTGGCCAGTTTGGCCAAAGCGCGCACTTCTGATTTGTGCGAAAAATTGATGAACGAAGCCATTCAACTTCATGGCGGCATAGGCGTCACCGATGAATTTGATTTAGGACTTATTGTGAAACGTGCCAGAGTTTTGCAACAAAGTTTAGGCGACGGTGTTTTTCATCGCAATCGCTACGCCTGTCTTAAAGGTTTCTAAGCACCATGTCCACACCGCAAGCCACCTCACCTGAAACTTTGCTTTCGCAAGTTGAACAGTGCCGCGCACAACTGATTGGAGCCGGTGCGCCTTTTGAGCGCTTGGCGGTGGCAGTCAATGGACATAACTACTTGGCCTATCGCAACGCGTTTCCCAACTTGCCTGCACTGATCAATGCAGGCAGGGCGCATGGCCCCCGCGAATTCATGGTCTATGAAAACGACCGCTGGTCATTCGATCGATTTTTTCAATCGGTGGATGCACTGGCTGCCAGCTTGCAACACACGGCCAAGCTTCAAGCTGGAGACCGTGTGGCCTTGACCATGCGCAATCGGCCCGAATGGGCAGTGGCCTTTGCCGCCATTGTTTTGATTGGGGCCGTCCCTGCACCACTCAACAGTTATGGCTTGCATGACGAGTTGATGGCCAATTTGAACGACCTTCAACCCAAGTTGCTGATTTGCGATCCCGAACGATTTGCCCGTGTACAAGACGACTTACCATCACTGGCTTGCAAAGCCATCGTGGTCGATGGTACGCCGCAGGATGTCAGCTTCTCCTGGTCTTCCATGTTGGCCGCTAGCAACATGGCACACGTCACGCCCAAGCTAGAGGCTACCAGTGCAGCACTCGTGCTGTTCACCTCGGGTGCAAGCAGTCAAGCCAAAGCGGTACTGTCTAACCAGATGGCGGTTTGCCAAGCCTTGTTCAACATTGACTTCATCGGCGCCATTTCAGCCATGACATCGCCCAAAGCCATTGAGTTGATGATGGCCAAAGGTTTGCAACCCACCACACTGACTGCGGTGCCTTTGTTTCACGTCAGCGGCTTGCACGCCCAATTGCTGACTGCTCTCAGGCATGGCAGACGCCTTGTCTTCATGCACCGATGGGAACCGCAGCAAGCCCTTCAGTTGATTCAAAAAGAAAAGATCACGCAATTCAATGGCGCGCCGTCTATGGTCATGCAATTGTTGGCTGAACCCAATTTCAACGATCCCGAAGTCACGGGCAGTTTGGGAGGCGTTGGGTTTGGGGGTGCCGGATTGCCACAACGCATCATCGATGAGATGCTGGCCAAGCGCGCCAACTCCATGTCGGGCATTGGCTACGGACTAACCGAAACCAACGGCGTCTGTGCTGCTGCGTCGGGTCAACTCTTTCAATACGCCCCTCAAACTGCAGGCATCACCTCACCCATCATTGAAGTCAAAGTGGTCGATGTCGATGGCAGCGAAGTGCAACAAGGCATGGAAGGCGAGATTTGGCTGCGTGGTGTCAGCCTCATGGTGGGCTACTTGAACAAGCAAGGCGAAATAGGCCAAGGTTTGACCGATGGCTGGCTCAAAACAGGCGACATTGGTCGACTTGAAGAAGGGGGACTGTTGCGCATCGTCGACCGTATCAAAGATGTGATCAACCGCTCAGGTGAAAAAATTGCAGCCGCAGAAATTGAATCGTGCTTGCTGCAACACCCTTCTCTCCTAGAAGCTGCAGTATTCAGCCAACTTGATTCGCAAACGGGCGAGGCAGTAGTGGCAGTGGTGGTACTAGCGCCCCATGCCCAGATAACGGCAGAGCAGGTCAAACAACATGTGGCCAACAAATTGGCCGCTTACAAGGTGCCCAAAGAGGTCCATGTTCGCACCGAAGAATTGCCAAAAAATCCAGCTGGGAAAATGCTCAAAAATTCGCTCAAGCGTGAGTACGTTCGGGCTTGAGTTTGGTAAAAAGACAACGCCCTAGTCTGATTTGACGATGGTGATTCCGTGCGAAATCAAAAGAATGCATTTTGAAAACTTTAAGTTTGAGGTTTCAAGAGACGTTTTTTTCAAAGTGGGCTATTTTGAACTCCAAGCGAATGTTGCCAATCCCTCGCAGATAAGGGAAAACGCTAACGGCCGTTTTGACCGACATAACCTCTTTGGACGATGTCTCAGATTTTCGAAAAACTAGACTTGAGCTTGTCAGAGACACATAACCGTTAACAACTAGGAGACATTCATGAAGTCCAAGCATTTAGGGAATTTTGCAATTCGCACTCTCCCACTCTTGATTTCTGCAGCTTGCGCCACCAATGCGTTTGCTCAGAGCAGTGGTGTAGAAGAAGTGCTGGTATCAGCACAGAAGCGTACGGAGCGAATTCAAGACGTCCCCATGGCCATTTCTGCCATCTCTGGACAAGCCCTAGAAAATCGCAAGATTGAAGGCGCTGCCGACCTGCAAGGCACCATCCCCAACTTGAACGTGGTTGCGGCACCTGTTTCTGGTTTGATCTCTGCCACCGCCATTCGCGGTCTTGGCACAGGCCAGCCCTCTATCTGGATGGACCCAGCCATCGGCATGTATGTCGACGGCGTGTTTGTCGGTAAAAATCAAGGCGCCTTGTTTGACATGGTCGACTTGCAGCGCGTTGAAGTTTTGCGTGGCCCTCAAGGCACCTTGTTTGGTCGAAACACCTTGGGCGGCGCCATTAACTTCGTCACTCGTCAACCCTCTGGTCAGTTCTCTGGCCAAATTGGCATCGAAGTCGGCAACTATGGTCGCTTGGTCAACAAAATTTCGATTGACACACCCAAAATTAACGACGTTTTGAGCCTGACCATTGCCGGTCGCAAAGAAAAGCAAGACGGCTGGTTGCCCAATCCAAATTCTGCAGACAACTGGGGCAATCGCAACCGCGAAGCCTTCAAGCTGAATGCCAAGTTTGATGTTTCAAAAGACACCAAAATTTTCTACGCACTCGACAAGAGTGACATCAACGAAACGACCACACCTGTTTCTGTCATCAAAGCCACTGGCTATTGCAGCTACGCGACCATCACAGGTTGCTCTTCACCCGGCAACTTTGTCAACGCTTTGGGCTTGAGAATTCCAGCAGCCAACGATCTGTTCACCAACGGCTTGCCTGTTTGGGTGGCCGGCATTACCCCAACCGGTGGCAATATTCCTCAAGTGGCGGCCAGCGGCTTGACACCTCAGCAACTGTTCCGTTTGCCTTCCAATGGTTCTGCCGTTGCAGCAGCCCTGCAAGTGGGTGTGCCTAAATCAACCACATCAACACCTGGCTTCACACCTTACCAAGGTTTGAATGTCACGGGTCACAGCTTCAATGCTGAAACCGCATTGAATACCACAACCACTTTGAAATACATTGGCAGCTATCGTCAAATGACCTACAACGATGTGGGTGACTATGACGGCACTGCAGCCAACATTTTCTCTGGCAAACGCACTACCAACTATTCAACACACTCACATGAAGTTCAGTTGATTGGTAATGTTAACGGCGTCAACTATGTGGGCGGTGTTTACTACTTCAAGGACAACGGCACCTCTGTGCAGGATCAAATTGGTTCCTTCTACACCATGTACAACGGTGTTGCAAACCGCGGTCAAACTAACTTTGGTGTGGGCACAGAAGCCAAAGCCATTTTTGGTCAGGCCGACTTCAAGTTGAACGACAAGACAACTTTGACAGCTGGCTTGCGTTCTACACAAGAAACAAAAACAGGCTCGGTTGAAAGAACTGCAGTCGGTGGCGCAAGTTACTCGCCCACAGCTGTTTACACCCCTGTCTTTACGGTCACAGGCAATGGCGAAGCCAAATTCAGCGACACCACACCATCTGCTGCTTTGAGCTACAGATTGGATGCAAACAGCATCGTGTTTGGTCGCGTTGCCAAGGGCTTCAAGAGCGGCGGCTTCCCTTTGGAAGCACCCTCAAAGGCAGATGCTCTGACACCATTCAAGCCTGAGTCTTCTACCAGCTACGAAGTTGGAACCAAAGGCGCCAGCGCCAATGCTTCTTATGCCGTTACTGCTTTCGTCACCAAGTTGAATGATCAA
>JAPLPO010000206.1 GCA_026400155.1 Burkholderiales bacterium
CAACTCCGAAGAGACCAAGGCATCGAGTCGACCCGGCAAGGGGTTCAGGCCCAGCACGGGCAATTGGCCCTTCAGTTGCAAGCGGGGGATGGGGTAAATTTCGAGGTAATAAGTGGTGGCGCCTGTTCTTTGGGCCACACCTGGAATGGAGGTGGCTTGTGCAGGATAGTCGGCAATCCTGGCCACATCGATCAACCAATTGGCCAAAACCCCACCACCCTCGCCCCCTAAGGCACACAGCAAAATAGAAACAGGTTGTGTCATCGGTGAATTTCTTTGGGACCCATTACGCAGGCTGCAACAGACGCGTGAAGGCGTTTTGCAAACGCGCAAACAGGCGTTCGGTCAACTTGGGATTCTGAACAATTTCGGCGCGGTAGAAAGAAGGACACAGCGTAGCGGCATGGGCGTTTTCGCCGCACAGTCCGCAACCAACACAACCCTCTATCACGGTGGCCACTGGGTCTACCTTCAGGGGATCGGGATTGTCTTTGAGCGTCAATGTGGGGCAGCCAGACAGCCTGATGCAAGCATGATCGCCATTGCACACATCTTCGTCGACGCCATATTTGACACGCAAAGCGCGCTGACCAGTGGCCTTCAATTGGGCCAACCAAGGTTTGATGCGCCGCTGACGCTCTAACTGGCACTCTCCCTCCGCCACAATCACTTTGAGGCCCTGAAAATCGGTTGTAAACGCTTCAGTGAGCGTGGCCTGCATTTGAGCCACCTCATACGTGTGCACAGTTCGCAGCCACTTCACGCCCAAGCCTTCTAAGGTGTGTTCAATGACCTGGCTGGTGTGCGCCAAACTTTGACGCTTGTCTGGATTGGCGTCCTTGGTGGCCTCCGAGGGCGTATTGATAATGTCTCGCGTGCCAGTGGCCGAGGTGTAACCGTTCTTGAAGATGAGGAGAACCGCATCATCGCCATTGAACAACGCGCTTTGCACGCCAGTTAAGAGGCCGTTGTGCCAAAAACCACCATCGCCCATGACAGACAGCACGCGGCGCTTCATGAGGGGCGATACCCCAGCGCGACTGGCCAAGCTCATGCCATAGCCCAAGATGGAATGGCCCACCGAGAACGGCTCGAATGTGGCCAAGGCATGGCACCCAATGTCGCCAGAAACATGCACCGGCCCCACTTTTTCTTGGGCCAATTTGAGCGCCGAAAACACGGGCCTTTCGGGGCAACCAATGCACATGCTAGGGGGGCGCGCGGGAATGGGTGTGCCCAGCAAAGTTTGAACTTGTTTACGGCGTTGTGCGTTGCCCTGCAACCAAGCTCGCGTGCTTTCGGGCACCGCTTGGGGCTGGTGCTTGTCGAGAAACTTCAACAAGCCCTCAGCCATGACCTCTGCCGTGTATTCACCGCCACTGGGCAGCATGTCTTTGCCGTGAACTGGGGTTTGCAAATCGAGCCTGCGCAACATGAGCGCAAGTTCTTGCTCGATGTATTCTGGTTGCCCCTCTTCAAGCAACAAAACAGCTTTTTTACCTTTGCAAAAGTCTGTGAGTTCTGCCGGCACCAAAGGATAGGTGACATTCAAAACCAAAATGGAGAGACTTGAAACACCAAATGCATCGGACAAGTCAAACTGTTGGAGCGCTCGGACAAGCGTGTTGTAAAGCCCACCTTGAACGATCAAGCCCAAGTCTGCGTGTGCTGTGCCTTTGAAGTGCTCATTGAGTTGCTGACTCACAATGTAATCGCGTGCAGCAGGCAGGCGATGCTCAATTTTGCGTTTTTCTTGCGCAAAGGTAACGGGTGGGTGCGCCAAGCGCATGTAGTTGAAACTGGCCGGCTCTTGCAACAAATTCTTTTTGGAAAGAGCAGGCGCCACATTGTTTTTCGCCACAAACTGTCCGCGCACATGGCACGCCCGAATGCGCAATTCCATCATGACGGGCATGTTGGATTGCTCGGACAATCTGAAGCCATGCTCCACCATGTTGACCATTTGCCCAAGCTCTGGCCTAGGGTCTAGCAAACACATGCCCGACTTGAGGGCATAGGCATGCGTTCTTTCTTGAATGACGCTGGCGCCTTCGCCGTAATCCTCACCCACCACGATGAGCACGCCACCCGTGACGCCAGGCGAAGACAAATTGGACAGCGCATCTGCTGCCACATTGGTGCCCACAATGGACTTCCACGTCACTGCGCCGCGAATAGGGTAGTGAATGGAAGCACCCAACATGGCCGCCGCCGAGGCTTCGTTGGAGCAAGCTTCAACATGAACACCCAGCTCGTCCATGTAGGGCTTGGCTTGCACCATCACGTCCAGCAAATGCGAAACAGGTGCGCCTTGATAACCACCCACATAAGCCACGCCTGATTGGAGCAAGGCTTTGGTGATGGCCAGAATGCCTTCACCTTGAAAGACCTCGCCATCGCCAGCACGGAGGGCCTCTATTTCCTCATGAAAAGAAACTTCCAAAACTCACCCTCCTTCAATTGAAGTTTTATTGCGGTTCAATCTTGGCTTCGCGAATGGCTTTGGCCCACTTGGCTGTTTCAGTTCTTGAGCGTTGTGCCAGCGCTTCAGGCGAGCCTGGTGCAGTTTCAAAACCCAGTGCAGAGAATCGCTCGAGAATGGCTTTGTCATTGGCAGCCGCATTCAAAGCGGCGTTGAGTTTTTGAATCATGTCGGCCGGTGTGCCCGCTGGTGCAAACATGGCGAAGTAAGCAATCAACTCGTAGTCTTTCAGGCCAAGTGCTTCATTCACTGTGGGCAACTCAGGAATGGCTTTGGAACGCTGAGTGGATGTCACGGCCAAGCCGCGAATTTTGCCGCCCTTGACTTGGGGCAACATGACTGCAAAGTCGGCGGTAAACATATTGACCTGACCACCAATGAGGTCGGTCATGGCGGCGGGGCCACTCTTGTAGGGCACGTGCGTCATTTGAATACCGGCCATGCTGGCCAACATTTCTGAGGAAACCAATTGAGATGTGCTGGCACTGGCAAATGTCACTGTGGTCGGCTTTGCCTTTGCCATGTCGACAAACTCTTTCAAATTCTTAGCAGGCACATCGTTGTTGACACCCACGATGAGGGGCACTGAGCCCATATAACCAATAGGCGCAAACGCGGTGTCTTGGTCGTAGGGCAGTTTCTTCATCAGGCTTTTGAGCGCTGCGTTGGTGCTGTTGGTGCCAATGAGAATGGTGTAGCCATCGGGAGCCGATTTGGCCACGGCATCAGCACCCAACATGCCATTGACGCCAGCTCTGTTTTCAACCACGATGGGTTGGCCCAAAACTTCAGACATTTTTTGCGCGAAAGCTCTGCCAATTTGATCGGTGGCACTGCCCGCAGCAAAGGGCACGATGGCCTTGATGGGTTTATTGGGGTAGGCCTGCGCTTGAACTTGTGTGGCAAGCAATGCAACGCCCAAGCCCAACATTGCGCTGAGCAAACTTTTTTTCAAACCAGCCATACGGGTATTTTTCATAGCATCTCCAATTTAACAAAATATGTTTTATTCAATCACAAGACTGAGCAGTTTGGCACTGAGGCATTTAGGCGTCGACCTGAACCTTGGCTTCTTTCACAACCCTTGCCCACTTTTGCGTTTCAGTGCGAATGAATTCGGCAAAGCGCTCAGGTGATCCGCCGCCATCTTCTGCGCCATATTGTTCAAATTTTTCGATCACATCGGGCATGGCCATGACTTTGTTCATGTCTTCATTGATGCGTTTCACAAAAGAGGGGTTCATGCGGCCAGGGCCGACCAAACCATACCAAGTGGTGGCGTCAAATCCTGGAAAACCTTGCTCGTCCATGGTGGGCACATTGGGGTGGCCTTTGGCGCGCTTGGTGCGCGTTTGAGCCAGCGCAATGGCTTTGCCACTTTTCACATGGGGCGTGGCAGAGGTCATGGTTTCAAAACAATATTGAACTTGACCACCGATCAAGTCTGTGAGCGCGGGGCCCGAGCCTTTGTAGGGCACATGCAAGGCATCGATGCCAGCTCGCAGCTTGAACATTTCCAAGGCCAAGTGCTGCGCCGAGCCACCGCCGGCAGAAGCAAAGCTGATGCGGCCTGGGTTTTGTTTGCACAAGGCAATCAAGTCTTTTACATTTTTAGCCGGCTGCGATTCATTGCAAATAAGCAAATTGGGCGTCACACCCACCAAGCCAATGGGCGAAAAATCACGCTCAACGTTGTAGCCCAACTTGGGCTGCAAGCTCACCGCCAAGGCATGGCTGTTGATGTGCGCCATGAGCAAGGTGTTGCCATCTGCGGGTTGCTTGGCCACAAAGTCGGCGGCAATAACACCAGCAGCGCCCGCTTTGTTGTCAATGACGATAGTGACGTTCCACATGGCTTGAAGCTTTTGGGCCAATACGCGGGCCAACGCATCAGTCCCTCCCCCTGGCGGGAAACCCACCACAATGCGAATGGGGCCCGACGGCAAAGTTTGGGCCTTGATCATGGGTGCGGCCAGCGTGGTTGCAGATGCAGCCGCGGCTTGGAGGAGAGTTCTGCGTTTCATGTGGACGTCCTTCAATTTTGAATGAGGGCTGGAACAGGGTTGGCTGAAAAATAGTCCATGGCGGCTTGCACACCCGAGCCATTGAGTTGAACACCGCTCAACTTCAAGCCCATCTCGCAAGCAGAAAGTGCGGCAATCAAGGTCAGGTCATTGCAATCGCCCAAGTGCCCAATGCGGAACATCTTGCCCTTGACCTTGCCCAGACCCGTTCCTAAGGAGCAATCAAATCTCTCGTAAATTATTTTGCGCACAGCATCTGCGTCAACACCCTCTGGCGTCATCACGCCCGTCAAAATGGGCGAATACAAGGCAGGATCGGCGCATTGAATGGGCAAGCCCCATGCGCGCACACCTGCTCGAACGCCCTCACCCCAACGCACATGGCGTTTGAAGACCACGTCCAAGCCCTGCCCCAAAATCATGTCGCAAGCTTCACTCAAGCCATACATCAAGTTGGTATTGGGGGTGTAAGGGTAGTAGCCCGATTTGTTGATCTCGAGCATCTCATCCCAAGCCCAAAAAGATTTGGGCAAGGTCGATTTTTTGCTGGCCTCAATGGCCTTGGGCGACAGCGCATTGAAGCTCATGCCAGGCGGCAACATCAAACCCTTTTGCGAGCCACTGACCGTGACATCCACGCCCCACTCATCGTGGCGGTAATCGGCAGAAGCCAAACCTGAAATGGTGTCCACCATGAGCAGCGCAGGATGCTTGGCGTTGTCTATGGCACGGCGCACAGCCGCAATGTCGCTCGTGACGCCAGTAGAGGTTTCGTTGTGCACCACACACACCGCCTTGATGCTGTGCGACGTGTCTTGCTTCAAGCGCTCCTCAATTTTGTGAGCGTCTACACCTTGGCGCCAACCCTCTGCGCCAGGCAAGCCTAATAGCTCAGCTTTGATTCCCAAACGGGCGGCCAACTTAAACCACAGTGATGCAAAGTGGCCAGTTTCATACATCAGCACGTGATCGCCGGCACTCAAGGTATTGACCAATGCAGCTTCCCATGCACCTGATCGCCGGCACTCAAGGTATTGACCAACGCTGCTTCCCATGCACCCGTGCCAGAGGCTGGGTAAATCATGACGGGGTGCTGGGTCTTGAAAATGGCCTTCATGTTGGCCATCAATTTCAGGCCTAACACGCCAAATTCTGGGCCTCGGTGGTCGATGGTGGGCAAGCTCATGGCTCGCAAAATTCGGTCTGGCACCGGCGAAGGACCCGGGATTTGCAAGAAGTGGCGACCTGTTGGATGGAAGTCAAGCTTGAGCATTAAAAAGCGTTCCTAAGAATAAATATCAATTTGACGACAGAATAGCGGGAATTTTCTTGTTGAATCAGTCCCCCATGAACACATCTACAGTCAGCGCCCCAAACTCAGCGCTTGAAACTTACGAGCAATTTGCCGCTGCCAGCAACGAGGTAGCAGGGCTCTTGGCCAAGCGTTTGAAAACTGAAACTCAAGGCGAAGTGCTGTTTTCTACCGCCGACCGCGGCCGCTACGCCACCGACGCCTCCATTTATCAAGTGACGCCTTTGGGGGTGTTTGTTCCCAAGCACGCAGAGGAAGTGGCCACCGCAATGGCCATTTGCCGCGACCTGAAGGTACCTATCGTGCCAAGAGGCGGCGGCACCAGCCAGTGTGGTCAAACCACCGGCGTGGGTTTGGTCATCGATCACAGCAAACATGTTCGAAAAATCCTAAACCTAGACCTTAAAAAAGGCACGGCAGAAGTTCAGCCTGGCATCGCCCTTGACGCCCTCAATGCCTCTTTGAAAAAACATGGCGTGTGGTTTCCCGTGGATGTTTCCACCAGTGCGCAAGCCACTTTGGGCGGCATGGCGGGCAACAACTCGTGCGGCAGCCGGTCCATTGCTTACGGCAACATGGTGCACAACGTCTTGGGTGCCAAAGCTTGGCTCAGCAATGGCGAACTGCTTGATTTTTCTCAGTTTGAAAACAGCTCTGGTCGTGCCAGGCAAATTGGTGAGTTTGTCAAACAACTGGCTGTGCAGCATCAGGTAGAGCTGCAAAGTCATTGGCCCAAAGTACTAAGGCGCGTGGCGGGCTACAACTTAGATATTTTTGACAACCAAAATGTGCGGCCTTACACCCCCGATGGCAAGGTCAATTTGTCGCACTTGTTGGTGGGCAGTGAAGGCACCTTGGCCATGACCCAATCGCTGACCTTGAAGCTCAGTGAACTTCCCACTTCCAAGGTATTGGGTGTTGTGAACTTCAACAGCTTTTACAAAGCCATGGATTCTGCACAGTACATCGCCAAGCTGGGCAGCGGCACACTTACCGCAGTGGAATTGGTCGATCGAACCATGATTGAGCTGTCTTTGAAAATTCCAGCTTTTGCCGCCACCATTCGCACTGCCATCATTGGCGATCCAGAAGCCATTTTGTTGGTTGAATTTGCAGGCTCTGACAAAGAAAAGCTCAAGCATGAATTGAAACAATTGGTGGCCCTCATGGGCGACATGGGCCTGCCCAACAGTGTGGTGGAAATGGTGGACGATGCGCCGCAAAAAAACTTGTGGGAAGTGCGCAAAGCGGGCCTGAACATCATGATGAGCTTAAAGGGCGACGGCAAACCCGTGAGCTTCATTGAAGACTGTGCCGTGCCTTTAGAGCACTTGGCAGAGTACACCGATGCTTTGACGCAAGTGTTTCAAAAGCACGGCACCAAGGGCACTTGGTATGCCCATGCATCGGTGGGCACTTTGCATGTGCGGCCTATTTTGGACATGCGCCGTGATGGCCCGCAAAAGATGCGGGCCATAGCCGAGGAAGCCAGCGAACTTGTGCGCAAGTACAAAGGCGCCTACAGCGGTGAGCACGGCGATGGCCTGTGCCGAGGTGAATGGATTGAGTGGCAGTTTGGCCCCGCCATTCAACAAGCATTTGGCCAAATCAAACAGCACCTCGATCCGCTCAACTTGCTCAGCCCCAACCGCATGGTGAACCCGCCCAAAATGGACGACACATCGCTCATGCGTTTTGGCAACAATTACAAAATCATTCCCATTCAAACCGCATTGGATTGGAGTGCATGGAACGTTCACAACGACGCCGCCA
>JAPLPO010000185.1 GCA_026400155.1 Burkholderiales bacterium
AACGCGCTCGTAATCGGCAGGCGATTTGGCCACTCTGGCCAAGGCACGGCTGGCCATGATGATGAGCTTGCCGCCTAACTTTTCAATGGCTTCCATTTGAAACTCATATGCAGCAATCACTTCGTCGACAGTTGAAACGCTGTCTAAATTCAAATGGTCGGTGCCGCAGCCTGAAGCCAGAAATGCACCGGGCACATCTTTGGAAGCATCAATCGAGCGCTGTATCAGGGTGAGCGATGTCGGCCAATCTAGGCCCATGCCCCGCTGCGCTGTGTCCATGGCTTCGGCCACACCCAGACCCAACTTCCACAAATGTTGTCGGTAGGCAATGGTGGCATCCCAGTCAACGGCGCAATCTAACCAAGGCTCGTGTGGTGCCAAAGGATTGGACACCACGTGAGCGGCTGAATAAGCAATACGGTTGAACTTCACACCCAACTTGGGTTTGACGGGGGCTGTGCCAACCAGTTCATAGCCCGCCAATTGGCCTTGTGCGTTGGGCAATTGAATGCGTTGAGTCATGCTGCGCCTTAAATTTTGAGGGGCGCTACATCAACCCAGCGGCGCTCTTGCCAAGACTGCAAGGCGGCCTCTACCAGCTGAACACCTTTGGCACCTTCCGGCAAAGTCCAGCGGTACGGTTCGTTCTCCACAATGTGCCGAATAAAGTGTTCCCACTGAATTTTGAAACCGTTGTCGTAGAACTGCGTATCGGGTACCTCTTGCCACTGGTCTGTGAAGGTCATGGTTTGCTTCACATCGGGGTTCCAAACGGGGCGTGGCGTGTTCACGCGGCTTTGGGCTTTGCATGCTTGCAAACCCGCAACGGCAGAGCCATGCGTGCCATCCACATGGAAGGTGACCAAGTCTTCGCGATTGACCCGCGTGGTCCAGGAACTGTTCACTTGTGCCACCACATTCTCGCCCTGGTGGCCTTTCAGTTGAAAGGTGGCATAGGCCGCATCATCGGCAGTGCACTCATAAGCTTTGTTGGCCTCATCCCAACGCGTTGGAATATGCGTTGCCCCCAAGCAAGAGACCGATTGAACTTCGCCAAACAGGTTGTCCAACACATAACGCCAGTGGCACACCATGTCGAGAATAATGCCGCCGCCGTCTTCTTTGCGGTAGTTCCAGCTGGGTCGTTGAATAGGCTGCAAGTCGCCTTCAAACACCCAGTAGCCAAACTCAATGCGCACGCTGAGCATCTTGCCAAAGAAGCCGGCTTTTCTGAGCATGTCGAGTTTGCGCAAACCAGGCAAGAACAACTTGTCTTGCACGGCGCCATGCTTGACGCCTGACTTTTCTGCAAGGCGCGCAATTTCAACCGCTTCGTTCAAATTGGTGGCAATGGGCTTTTCGCAATACACATGCTTACCCGCTTGAATGGCTTTGGCCAGCAAGGTAGGGCGCATTTGCGTGGTACCCGCATCAAAGAAAACGGTGTCGTCTTCATTAGCCAGCGCTTTGTCAAGGTCTGTGCCGAAACGCGTGATGCCATTGGCTTTGGCCAAGGCCTCAATTTTTTCAGCATTGCGGCCAATCAAAATAGGATCGGGCATCACCTTGTCACCATTGGACAATATCACACCACCTTGATTGCGAATGGCCACAATCGATCGAATCAAGTGTTGATTCATACCCATGCGCCCAGTCACGCCATGCATGATGATGCCAAGTCTCTGTACAGCCATAAATATCTCTTTTGCGTTTGAAAGGGTGAAGGTGTTGGATGGCAATTAAGGCGCAGGCGAGAGACCGGCGGCCTTCACCAAGATGGCGTTGCTCTTAATTTCGTCGCGAATGTAGGCGTCAAATTGCTCTGGCTTCATGGTCCAAGCATCGGCACCCAATGTGGTGAAGCGCTCTTTCACTTCTGGCGTTGCAAGTGCTTTAACCACTTCGTCATTCAAGCGATTGACAATATCGCGTGGTGTTTTGGACGGCACCATCATGCCAATCCAGAAATTAAATTCGGAACCAGGCACACCAGCTTCAGCTGTGGTGGGCACTTGGGGCAAAGCACTGGCACGTTTTGAAGAACCTACAGCCAAGGGCACCAACTGACCATTTCGTATTTGACCAATGACCGGTGCAATGGGTGAGAAGTAGTAGTCGACTCGGCCTGCAATGATTTCTGTGATTGCTTCACTGGAGCCCTTGAATGGAATATTGGTGGCCTCAATCTTGGCGGCCAATTTGAATTTTTCAGCATTCAAGTGAGTGGCGCTGCCCTGACCTGCTGAGGCAAAGTTCATGCTGCCGGGCTTGGCACGTGCAGCTGTCAACAACTCTTGCAATGTTTTGATATTTTTAGAAGGCGACATGACCAGCACGTTGGGTGTGCTGGAAATAGGCGTGACACCCACAAAATCATTCAAGGTATCGAACGGTAACTTTGCAAAAGTGGAGGGACTGACCGTGTGCGACGAAGAATGAACCATGATGGTGTAACCATCAGCAGGTGATGTTGCCACCGCCTGTTGGCCAATGGTGCCACTGGCGCCGCCGCGGTTGTCTATGACCAAAGCTTGGCCCATGCTTTGACTCATCTTGTCGGCAATGGCGCGGGCAATGATGTCGGTGGTACTTCCTGCAGGGAATGGCACCACCACCTTGATGGGTTTGCTTGGATAAGCAGTCTGGGCCAACACCGACCCCGTGGTGAAGGTCGCAACGGATGCAATGAAAGCCAGCGCAAAGCGGCGTGAACGGGTCATAAAGCCTCCTGAATTTGAGTCAATGAAGACAAGCCACAACACACGCACCCCTGGGAAGGCACCACTGCATTGAACTTGATAATTCACCAATAAGTGAATAATTCATTTTAGAAACGACTCAAGCCCAGCGTCAACCTGCTATCAAATCTAGTTCCTCAGGACATACCCTAGGATCACTTCGCACATGTGAGACAGGCGTTCACTCTTGGCTTTGGGACTCATCAAGTCGCGCCCGAAGATGGTGGACAGCGTGGCGTTGTTGGATAAATAGAAATAGGAAAGTGCTGCAATAGACACATAGAGTTGTACCGGATCAATGCCGCCTCTGAACTCACCCGACAACCGACCTTTTTCCAATATTTCGCCCAACAATTCAATCAGCGGCGAGTTAAGCGCTAGCGCGTTGGGCGACTCTTGAATATGCCTAGCTTTGTGCAGATTTGCGCTGTTAAGGAGGGTTAAAAACTCTGGATGCTCCAGGTAGTAATTCCAAGTGAATTCAACCAGCGTGCGAACTGCCGTGGCTGGCTCTAAAGACTGCAGATTGAGCTTCTTTTCACTTTCCCGAATTTGCTCGTAGGCGCTTTCGAGCACCGCTTGGAAGAGTTGATCTTTGTCGGTGAAATAGTAGTAGATGAGTCTCTTGTTGAGATTGGATCGCTCGGCAATACGGTCGATCCTTGCACCGCCTAAACCGAACTGAGCAAACTCTTCCAGGGCGGCGCTCAGGATAACTGCGCGAGACCTTTCGGCGTCTCGCGTTTTGATGATTGGTGAAGATTTTTGGGCACACATGCCCCGAATAATTAACTATTGCGTTAATTAAGTCAAGGGCTGGTACTTTACGTTGCCACCGGCTTGAACTGATACCCAGTGCCACTGACTTCCATGGTGCCAAACGCTGGGAACGGGAAATGGAAACCACCAGCCATCATTTTGTCTTTGACCAACATGTCAAAAACGCGGCGGCGTGACATGCGGGCCATGGCAGGGTTCATGTCAAACAACACAGACCAGTCGGGCGCGCGTGCAAACAAGGAAGGCACGTTGGTAATGTCGGCCACGTAAGCAAACGATTGACCTTCCGAGTCCATGCGGAACAGGGTGTGGCCAGGGGTATGACCGAAGGCGGCTATGGATGTAATGCCAGGCGCTATAACCGCACCGGGTTCAAACTTGACCAACTGATCGCCACCCAAATTGCCCAAGGCACGGCGCACTGCCATGAAGGCGCCTTTCATGCCGGGGGGTGCAGCTTCCATGCGCGCATCGTCCATCCAGAAAGCGTGCTCGGGAGCGGGCACGTGCACACGGGCGTTGGGGTAGACCAGCTGGCCCGCTTTGTTGCGCAAGCCATTGATGTGATCGCCGTGGTAGTGGCTTAGCACCACGTTGTTAATGTCAGTGGGCTTCAAGCCAACAGCGTCCAATTGGGCTGCCAGTTTGCCTGTGGTAGGGGGGCCGTTGTCGGCAAAGCCGGTGTCAAACAAATAGCGCTGATTGCCATTGATCAGCAAGAAGGGGGTGTAGGGCACATCGATGTAATCGGTGGGCAGGTTTTGGCTGGCCAGCAAGGCTTTGACTTGCTCAAGGGGCGCGCTTTGACTTGCTCAAGGGGCGCGTTGGTCACAAACTCTTCGCCCAAAGGACGGCGCACCGCGCCATCGTTCAGGGCGATGACTTCCATGTTGCCCAACTTCATGCGCTTAAAGCCCACTGTGGGCAAAGTGGGCGGGCCAAAGTTGGGGGCTGCTTGAGACCACACGGATGAGAAAGTGAGAGCGGATGCGCCGGCAATGCCAGCTCCTAAAAATAAGCGGCGGTCTAGCATGGTGAGGTCTCCTCAGTTTGATAAGCAATCAATATACCAATGGCAGGGGTGGGCCTGTGTGAGCTAAGGTAATAACCCTCAAAAGTTGATTGGCGTGTGAGTCAGCCAGCCGTCATTGACAAGGCCGCTTTGCTATTTGAATCAATGATGACACCAATCCGCTCTGTGAGCGCGCGCTCTGCGGCGGTCAACTGATTTTGACGGAGAGCAATGGCCACAGTTTTTTCCCACGACTTGCCAACGTCTTTGGCCATTTTTCTGAATAGGGCCATGGACGGTTTGAAGCCAAATCCACAGTCTGCACAAAATGCTTCCCAAGAATGTGCGCCGACGGCTTGGTAGGTGTGTTCATCGCCAATAAAAAGTGCTAACTCGTTGTCACCGTAGGCCTGCACGCACAAGAGGTCATAAAAAGGCGCAAGCGCATAAGCTTGGCTGTTGCTCATCAGCGAAATATTTTTGGCGTGCGCATCACTGTTGCCAATCAAGTAATTGAACATGACCCAGCGCTGCACACACAGTAAGTCTTTACCCGAGAGCTTCAAATCTCGAAACGCATGCACAATTTTTGGGAGGCTGACGAACCCACCTTGACGTTCGTATTTCCAATCAGAGCCCACGCCCAACAGCTGACAGGCATCGATCTGATGCAAACAAATGATCTCTTCATTTACAACAACACGGTCATAGCGTTGCACGACGTAAAGCGCTTCAGGCAAGCGAAGCAAATGCACAGGCGGCACAGGCAATTGCATTTCTCCTGCCAATTTCATGCAGAGATATTCATTGATAGCACTGGGCTGGTAGCGCTCCAACCTTGAGTCTGGTTTGGCAATGTGCGTGGTAGGTGCGCCAGCAACGCTGTCGTAGAGAAGACCACGCTGATCGTCGTAACGCAAACCAACTTTGTCTTGCGCACCAGCCAGTGACATTCGGGTTTGCGGATTCGAAGTCAAAAGTGGTTTTTTGTGTGCACGTGCGTTAACCCGAGCACTGAGTTGCGCCTTCGACAGCTCGCTGTATTTTTGTCTCTTATCGGGGGTGACGTGGTCTGGCAATACGGACAAAACGCCCGGCAAATCGGCCCCCATCTCACCAATCAGCTCCAAGGTGTTGGCACCGCGAAGTTGAATCTGATTCAGGACTTCATCCAGCGGGGTTCCCTCTGGCAATAAATTGCCAAAGAACGTCTTGACCGCGTCGCCTCTATAGGGCTCGTTCCGCAATTCAAACTGTGGCGCCAGCAGAAAGGCATCCTTGGCCTTGACCCATTCTGAGTCGTATTGAAAAAAATACTGCGCTATCTCATGACCCAACCACCCCATTGGCTGTGAGTTGGCCCACACACGCAGTCGGATCATGATGGCTCGCCTTCAGTCTTTGACAAGCCTGTGATGTGAAAGGTGAGCCCTAAGCCGCTGACTAGCCTCACAAGTTTCCCAAGGCTGCAACTCTCTGGATTGGCTTCCACATCGCGAATGAATGACGTACTCACGCCGCAAACTGCAGCAGCTTCTTCACGAGACAGCTTTTGTCGTTTGCGCTCGGCTTCTAGCGCCTTAGCTAACTCACTTAAGAGTGGTGTTTCAATTTTCATAATTTGCTCTCATGGGAACACATCATTGCAGAAAAGGCATTAATTCACAATATTTTGTTCCAATAAGATCAAATTATTAAAAAATGAACTCATAAAAGAAACATTTGATCTTTAAAGATCAAATTTTATAGAAAAACATAGCAATCATCGTGTTTTTTCTTGCTATTTGATTTCCACTTTTCAAGACCGCGTGATATTTACTGTATTTTCATACAGTATATTTGTGCTATGCCTACAAATGCTTTCACAGCACCTCAGCCCTTAGACGCCTCCGCCCCCAAGCTGTGGCTCAACATGTGCGCCTGGAAAGTGCCCGCTGGCTTTCCCTCGCCGGCGGCCGACCACACGCAAAAGCGCATTGACCTCAACGACCACCTCATTCGCAACAAAGAGGCCACGTTCATTTTCAAAGTGAAGGGCGACTCCATGGTGGGCGCGGGCATTTACGAAGGCGATGCCCTGGTCATCGACCGCTCCATTGAAGCCAAGCACAACAACATTGTGTTGGCCGTGCTCAACAACGAATTTACCGTGAAGCGTTTGTACAAGCGCGGCGGCGTGGTCAAGTTGGTAGCCGAGAACAATTTGTATCCGCCCATTGTGGTCAA
>JAPLPO010000034.1 GCA_026400155.1 Burkholderiales bacterium
CAGTGGCTAAGGCGTTGGGCAAACTGGGTGGCTTCGCATGTCGATGGCGGCACCAAATCACAAGCTTGGTTGGCGTGGTCTCTCCTCATCGGAGTGCCTGCATGTCTGGCCATTCTCATTCATTGGGTCCTGGCCTATTTTTTAGGCTGGTTCTTTGCTGTGGCTTGGAACGTGGCCTTGCTTTATGTCACTCTCGGATTTCGCCAGTTCAGCCATCACTTCACCGGCATCCGTGATGCACTCAATGATGGTGATGAGGCATTGGCGCGTCAACTGCTGGCCGATTGGCAGCAGGTTGAAGTCAATGAACTGCCCCGCAACGAAATCGTTCGCCATGTCATTGAGCATTCCGTGTTGTCTGCACATCGGCATGTATTTGGCGTCTTTTTCAGCTACGCCCTGCTCTCCATCGTGGGCTTAGGACCGGTCGGTGCTGTGGTTTACAGAATTGCAGAATTTGCAAAAAGATATTGGTCACAAACACCAACTCTGGCAACCAACACCACTCAAGAGCACCACAACTGGACCAGCACATCTTTGCAAGAAGTGGTCACAGACTCTTGGCACGCCATTGATTGGATTCCTGCAAGAGCAACCGCCATGGGCTTTGCCATCATGGGCAGTTTTGAAGATGCCATGGATGGCTGGCGTCATCATGCTGAAAAATTTCCAAATGACAATGACGGCGTTATTTTGGCAGCCACCGCCGGTGCCATCAACGTTCAACTCGGCGGTGCGGCTTTGCAACCAGAACTCCCAGGCAGCAGCAGCACGCCAGGTCGCGCCCCTGAGTTGGCTCACTTTGCCCAAGTTGTTGGCCTGGTTTGGCGAACAGTCGTGATGTGGCTGGTGTTGGTGGCTTTGTTGTCTTTGGCCAATCTATTGGGCTAGTGGGCTGATGGGCTTGCGGGCCATATGGCTCAAAATTACCAGCGCTGCTGCCCTAGTTCTTCAAACAGCTGGGTGTAAATTCTGTGCCGCCTAGGACTCACCTCCGTCGCCAACAACTCAGCAGATTCGTCTGTTTGCAATGCGGACAAAACACCACACCCTGGCTCGTGCAAATGGGTGCAGTTGTAAAACTTGCAATTTTGCACATGCTGCTTGAGGTCTGGCATACAAGCAGCCAATTGATTTTGAGGAATGTGCTGCAGACCAAACTCTTGAAAACCTGGCGAGTCAATGATGGCGGTGCCCACATCGCTCGCACTCGCAGGCCTGTCGCCAACCCAATAAAGTGAGGTGCTGGTGGTGGTGTGTTTGCCCGAGTTAAGCGCCTGAGAAATCTCGCCAGTCAATGCCCGAGCATTGGGCACCAAGGCATTCACCAAGGTACTTTTACCCGCACCTGAAGGACCCAAAATGAGGGTCGTTTTGCCAATCAATTCAGATTGCAGTCTTTGCAATGAGGGGTTGTCAGCTTGGCGGCTATTCAATTCAAGCGGCAGCACTGTGTAGCCCATGTTTCGGTAAGCAGCCAAACGATGCCAGGCTTGGGCAAAGGGCACTTCCAAGTCACTTTTATTCAATACGATCAAGGGTTTGATGTGCTCGGCCTCGGCAGCAATCAGGGCACGCGAGAGCTGCGTTTCAGAAAACTCTGGCTCGGCAGCCAACAAGATGAAAACCTGATCGAGATTGGCGGCAAAAGATTTGGTGCGAACTTCATCGCGCCTGTAAAAAAGATTCTTTCTTTGCAGCACACTTTCAATCGTGCCTTCGTCGGCGGCCGCTTGCCAGCGAACGCGATCGCCCACCACAGATTGACTTTTCTTCCCCCGCGGATGACAAAGGATGCGCATGCCATCGTCCAACTCAACCACACAATGTCTGCCATGGGTGGCTACCACCAGGCCCGTTTTCATAGCTTCTTGTGTGGAAGCCACCAAAGCCTGTGCAGCCTTGGTCTTGGTGTGTGTGCGCTGGTTAAGCTTGCGCATGCTGCATGTGAGCCAAGCGCAAACTGGCGGGTGGATGTGAGTAATAAAACTTCACATACCAAGGATCGGGTGTGAGGGTTGAGGCATTGTCTTGGTACAACTTCAAGAGGGCCGAACTCAGGTCTGCCACCGGTGTTTGGGATACAGCATAAGCATCGGCCTCATATTCCTGCACCCTAGATCGCCAAGAAGAAATAGGCGCCAATAAAAATGTGAAAACGGGTACCACCAGCATGAACAGCAACAGCGCCACGGCCTCATTGCCACTGGTTAAGCTGGGCATCACACCCAAGCCGGTATAAAACCAAATTTGCTGTGAAGCAAAACCCAGCACAGCCAAGCCCAGCAAACTCATGGCAAAACTGGTGGCCATCATTTTTAAAATATGCCGATGCTTGAAGTGGCCCAATTCATGTGCCAGTACCGCCTCCATTTCTGATGGCGACAATTGCTTGAGCAATGTGTCAAAGAAAACGACACGCTTGCTGGCTCCAAAGCCTGTGAAAAATGCATTGGAATGGGCTGAGCGTTTGCTGCCATCCATCACAAAAAATCCTTTGGCCGTGAACCCTGCTCGCTGCATGAGCGAATTGACACGCGCCTTCAAGGCTTCATCTTCTAGCGGTGTGAATTTATTGAACAAAGGCATGATCAAATTGGGGGCGATGGCCATCAACAAAAGTTGCCAAACCACCAAAGCACACCAAGTCCAGAACCACCAGTAAACACCACCCGCCTGCATCAGCCATAGCACCATGGCGATGAGCGGTACGCCCAACACCAGGCCTAAAATCAAGCCTTTGGCAGAATCACTCAGCCAAAGTTTCCAAGTCATTTTGTTAAAACCAAATTTTTGTTCCAACACAAAAGTTTGATAAAGCGACAGCGGCAATCCAATCAGTCCACTGATTAAGGTGAAGGACAATACCAACATCACCTGCTGACCAAGCCCTGGCGCCATGAGTTCCAAAATGAAGTGGTTCAAAGCACTCAAGCCACCCATCAAAGTCCAAGCAACAAGCACGCCTGCATCCAACAAGATATCGAATTGCGACACCTTGGCTTTGGCCAGGGTGTAATCAGCCGCTTTCTGATGGTCGGACAGCGAAATTTGACGCGCAAACGCAGCAGGCACTTCACCGCGGTGCTGCGCCACATGCCGAACTTGTCTGGCATTGAGCCACAGTTTCAATAAAACGTTGGTCAGCAGTGCGCCCACCAAAAAATAAGTCAGAGTCAATGTCGGATTCATACCCGAAGTGTAGATCAGCCAACATCGGCGACAATCTAATGCTTTGGAAAAATCCTCTTTTTGAAATGACTGCTCATTCAGCCACTCCCCCTGCCAATCAGCCCCAAGCCGATACAAGCTTGGCCAAGTCAGACGACAACTTGGTATGGATCGACTGTGAAATGACCGGTCTCGACCCAGAAAAAGAGCGCTTGCTTGAAATTGCCGTCATTGTGACGGGCCCCAATTTGACACCCCGAATTGAAGGCCCCGTTTGCGTCATCCACCAAGGCGATGATCTGCTCAACAAGATGGATGCATGGAACAAAGGCACCCATGGCAAGAGCGGCCTGATCGACAAGGTCAAAGCCTCCAGCACCTCCGAGCACGATGCCGAGGAGGCCATATTGGCTTTTATCAAGAAATATGTCTCAAAAAATTCGTCGCCACTTTGCGGCAACACCATCAGCCAAGACCGGCGTTTTTTAGTGAAGTTCATGCCGAAATTAGAGGCTTATCTGCACTATCGCAACCTCGATGTGAGCACCCTCAAAGAACTCTCCAAGCGCTGGAAGCCCGAGGTGTTCAACAGCTTCAAGAAACAACAGAAGCACACTGCTCTGGCGGATGTGCACGAATCGATTGAAGAATTGGCGCATTACAGAGAGCATTTCATCAAGCTTTGAATTTGCTCAACTGTTTTTCAGGGAAAACCCGCACAAGTCCAAATTTGTGTGCCATAATCCGCGGCTGAGCTGCAAACAGGCATATTGCCGCAGCCCTTGTGCATCACCCTTCATGCCTTTGACTCACTGATAAGAGTCACTCGACTGGAAGTTTTGAAATCAGACACTTCGTCTGATTCCCACTCTTCAAACAGCACCGAGCACCGTTTGATGGTTGATGTTTTTTAACCATGAACGGCGCCACCGCAAATCTTGCGGACGTCCGTGCGAGAAAAAATATGACTGACGCTTTTGAAGTGCAGGACGACTTGTCGTCTGCGAAATCCTCTACGAACGAAACTTTCGTGACCGAAACTTTGGCGCTTGATGCGGCCGATGTGAACGAAACCATCGAAACTGAAACCGTACCCGAGCAACCCAATGGCTTCGTGCTCTTGGGTTTGGCCCCTGAACTGGTTCAAGCCGTGGCCGATTTGGGCTACACACAGCCGACTTCTGTTCAGCTCAAAGCCATTCCATTGGCATTGCCCAAAGAAAACTTGGGCAAGGCCAACAGCTACATCGACCTGATGGTGTCTAGCCAAACAGGCAGCGGCAAAACAGCTGCCTTCTTGTTGCCCGTGTTGCACACTCTGCTTCAAGAATTGGCAGCTGAAGAAGAAGCCGAGCGCGCTGCATTTGCACAAGCCTGTGCAGACGCCGCCGCCAATGGCGAGCCAGCTCCCAAGCGCCCCAAGCGCAAAGACCCCACCAACGCCCGCAATTTCAAAGCTCCAACACCTGGCGCTTTGATTGTTTGTCCTACACGTGAACTGGCCCAACAAGTGGCCCACGATGCCATCGATTTGGTGAAGCATTGCCGTGGCCTGCGCGTTGCAAACATTGTGGGCGGCATGCCTTACCAGTTGCAAATTGCCAAATTGCAAAATGCCAACTTGGTGGTTGCCACCCCCGGTCGTTTGCTCGACTTGCAACGCTCTATGCAAATCAAGCTAGACAAGGTCAAGTTCTTGGTGGTTGACGAAGCCGACCGCATGCTGGACCTGGGCTTCTCTGACGACCTGGCCGACATCAACCAACTCACCAGCCAGCGCCAGCAAACCATGATGTTCAGCGCTACTTTTGCGCCACGCATTCAACAATTGGCCATGCGCGTCATGCACGATGGCGGTTCGTCGGTTCAAAAAATTCAAATCGACTCACCCCAAGAAAAACACAGCAACATCAAGCAAGTTTTGTTCTGGGCCGACAACGCTCAGCACAAACGCAAATTGCTCGACCATTGGTTGCGTGATGCTTCTATCAACCAAGCCATTGTGTTTGCCAGCACGCAAATTGAGTGCGATGGTTTGGCAGCAGACTTGCAGCAAGATGGCTTTGATGCCGTTGCCCTGCACGGCGCTTTGAGCCAAGGTTTGCGCAATCGCCGCTTGATGGCTTTGCGCAATGGCCAAGTTCAAATCTTGGTGGCCACCGACGTAGCAGCACGCGGCATTGATGTGCCCACCATCACCCACGTCTTCAACTTTGGTTTGCCCATGAAGGCCGAAGACTACACACACCGCATTGGCCGTACAGGCCGTGCGGGTCGCGATGGCTTGGCCATCACCTTCGCCGAAATTCGCGACCGTCGCAAAATTATGGACATCGAGGCCTACAGCCGCCAGCCGTTCAAAGCTGAAGTCATTCCAGGCATGGAACCCAAACTCAACTTCCCAGAAACCCGTTCAGGCCGTGGCGGCAATGACCGTGGCGGACGTGGCCGTTCATTCGGTGGCGGTGGCGGTGGCGGCGGCTTCGGTGGCAACCGCGGTGGTGATCGTTTTGAATCACGCGGCGCGCCTCGCTTTGAAGGCAACCGGGGTGGTGACCGTTTCGAAGGTCGCGGCGACCGCTTTGAAAGCCGTGGTGCACCTGCACCTCGCTTTGAAGGTCGCCCTGAAGGCCGTCCTGAAGGCCGTGGTGATTTCCGTCCCGAAGGTCGTTTCGAACCCCGTGGTGATTTCCGTGGCGAACAACGCAGCTTCGCACCTCGCGGTGGCGAAGGCCGCTTCGAGCCCCGTGGCGATCAGCGCCCTGACAATCGTGGCGGAGACCGCTTCGAAGCACGCGACAATCGCGACAGCCGTGCACCCCGCGCTTCAGGCGCTCCAGGCGGTCGTGACAATGCCCGTAGCGGCGCCGGCGACCGCTTTGCGCCCCGTGGCCCCAAAGTCATCGGTGCTGGCAACTTCAAGCCACACAACGCTGGCGGTCATGCAGCACCTAAGCGCGCTGGCGCCAAAGTGTTGAAAGTCACACGCGGTTAATTCCCCTACCCCACGCTCCTGCTCTGCAGGGGCGTAAAAAAACCGCCTTGGCAAAAGCCTTGGCGGTTTTTTTATGAAGGTCTGGAAAGACCTTCGAAGTCGCTTTAAGCGGCTGCAGTTGTTTTGGCAGCGCGCTGTGGCAACTTTTCTTTGATACGTGCAGACTTGCCGCTGCGATCGCGCAAATAGTACAACTTGGCGCGGCGAACATCACCACGGCGTTTGACTTCAATGCTGGCAATCAAGGGGCTGTATGTTTGGAACGTACGCTCCACGCCTTCACCACTGGAAATTTTGCGAACGGTGAAACCACTGTTCAAGCCGCGATTGCGCTTGGCAATCACAACACCTTCGTAAGCCTGCACACGCTTGCGTGTACCTTCAACCACGTTGACGCTAACGATCACGGTGTCACCAGGCATGAAGTCAGGAATGGTTTTACCCAAACGGGCAATTTCTTCCTGCTCGAGAGTTTGAATCAAATTCATTTTGAGCTCTTTCATCCATCGATCGTACTCAACGCTACACTAAAGGCGGAAATTGTTATCCGCGGCGGGCAGAGGATCGAAAAGCCCTCGATTATATCGCTATTATTTGGCGAATTGAAGTTCACACCAGCTTGGCTTAGGCCCGATCATCTGGCTTGGATGCAGGTGGGGTTTCGGGCTCCAAAGTAGCCAGAAAGTGTTCATCTTTCGGGCTGAGTTTGCCTGACAGCCTGGCCGTCACAATCAAATCGGGCCTGTGCTGTTGGGTCAGTAACAAACTTTGTTGACGACGCCATTTGGCAATCTCAGCGTGATGGCCCGACAACAAAACAGCGGGCGCAGCCACGCCAAGCAAAACTTCTGGACGTGTGTAGTGGCCGCAATCCAGCAAGCCGTCGAGCGCTGGGTTGAAGCTGTCCATTTCATAACTGCCTTCGTCGTTGAGCACACCAGGTTGCAAACGTGCCACAGCATCTAGCAGGGCAATTGCAGCAATCTCACCGCCCGACAACACAAAATCACCGAGGCTGATTTGAACGTCGACATGCGCATCAATAAAGCGTTGGTCCAAGCCTTCATAGCGACCGCAGATCAAAACAGCACCTTCACTGTCCGACCATGCTTGAACGCCCGCATGATTGAGTGGCTGGCCAATGGGTGAAAATAAAACCACGGGCACTGGTTTCTCAGAGGCGGTCTGATGCAGTCTGTCTTGCCGAATGGCCATCAAGCATTTTTCAAGCGGTTCGGCCAACATGACCATGCCGGGTCCACCACCAAATGGGCGGTCATCCACTCGGCGATAAGTTCCATCGGCAAAATCACGGAGTTGCCAGAGCTTGAGCTCAATCGCACCTGTTTCAAAGGCTCGTCGATTGATACCTGACTTCAAAAAGGGGGCAAAGAGCTCTGGGAACAGGGTAATGACGTCAAAGCGCATGGCTGGCCATTTTCAGGTCAATAGTCCAATTGCCAGTCAACGGTGATCTTGCGACCCGGCAAATCCACGCTGTCGACGAAGGCTGCAACGAAAGGAATCATGCGCTCTATTGGCGGCTTGCCCTCTTCTTCTGAAGCTTGCACCAGAACCAATACAGTTTGAGAACCCGTAGACATCAAGTCCTTCACCTGCCCCAATGCCACACCTTCTCGGTTAAAGACATCCAGGCCAAGCAAGTCCACCCAGTAGTACTCATCTGCGCCCGCAGTGGGAAAGCTAGAACGAGGTACAAAAATGCGCGCACCCTTCAGGGCCTCCGCTTGATTTCTGTCAAGCACGTCTAGCGAGCAAGCCACCACGGTGTCGGCGTGATCCTTCGCTTCTTTGATTTTCAGAATGACGGGTTGAGAGGCGCTAGCAGAAGCCACAGCGGCGGCTTTTTGACTAGGCGATTTGCTTGCGCCCGCCTGTCTGTCAGAGGGCAACAAATACCAACGTTTAGAAGAAAAAAGCGCCTCGGGTGAGGCGCTGTGGGGCAAGACTTTGAACCAGCCTTTGATGCCCCAAGCATCTGCAATGCGCCCCACTTCGATGGCGTCTGCCGGCATTTCGGCAAACTCTAAATGGGGTAACACTACAAAGCCTTTGGCGCTGCCAAAAACCGATTAAGCGGCTTTAGCGGCAGCTTGTTTGACCAAACGCTGAACGGTAGGAGACACTTGAGCGCCAACGCCAGTCCAGTAAGTCAAACGATCTTGAACAACGCGCAGACCTTCTTCAGTATCCTTGGCGATTGGGTTGTAAAAACCAATGCGCTCAATGAAGCGGCCATCGCGGCGAACACGCTTGTCGGCCACAACAATGTTGAAAAATGGACGGGCTTTAGAACCGCCACGAGAAAGACGAATGACAACCATGATTTATCCTAGGGTGGTGTCGAGAGAGCAAAAATTGCCATCCCACAAATTCTTTCAGCGTTTGAGACACGCAACTGGCCACCCGGCCAGTGACACACTGAAAAGCCGCTGATTATAACCCGGAGTTTAAGAATGCCAATCATTCGACCTAGCCAAGCC
>JAPLPO010000010.1 GCA_026400155.1 Burkholderiales bacterium
CGATACCAATGGCCGTTACCTCACAGCGGTCTACAACGGCGGCACCGGCGGTGACCCCAAGCTAACCTTCACAGCGGCAGCCACTGGCACTTACTATGTCTCGGCAAGTGATCTTTATGACACTGGCACGGGCACCTACACCTTGAAAGCAACTTCCAAAGGGGCAGTTACCGATGACTTCGCAGGTAGTACCCTAACCCGCGGCACGGTATCGGTTGGCGGAAGTATCACTGGATCGCTGGAGTTTGTGGGCGACCAAGATTGGTTCGCGGTGACATTGGCAGCTGGCCAGCAGTACGTCATTAACCTGGATGCCACCACCACAGGTGGACTGAGTGATCCCTATCTCTCTATTTACAACGGCAGCGGCGTGTTGCTCACCACCGATGATGACAATGGCCCAGGGTTGGGCTCGCTCATTACCTATCGGGCCGACACCAGCGGCACGTATTACCTGGCAGCAAGCAGCGGCACTTTTGGCACTAAGACTGGCGGCTACACAGTTTCGGTGAAAGCGGTGGTGGACGATTACGCAGCCAATTCCACTACCACGGGGCGAGTCGTCGTTGGCAGCAGCAGTGTAGGAAAAATTGAAGACAACGGAGATAAAGACTGGTTGGCAGTGACTTTGGTAGCAGGCCAAAATTACGTGATCAACCTCGATCCAAGCACAACAGGCGGGCTCAGCGATCCCTATCTGACTTTGTACAACGCCAGCGGCGTGTTACTCACCACCGATGATGACAGTGGCCCTGGATTGGGCTCGCTCATTACCTATCGGGCCGACACCAGCGGCACGTATTACATAGCAGCAAGCAGCGGCACTTATGGCACTAAGACTGGCGGCTACACAGTTTCGGTGAAAGCATTGGTAGACGATTACGCCGCAAGTATGTCCACGACAGGGGTCATCACAATCGGTAGTCAGGTCACGGGATCGATTGAGATTGCCAACGATGAAGACTGGTTCAAAGTATCGTTACAGGCGGGTTCTAGCTACACCATAGAACTGCTGGGCGAGGGCGGCGGCGGCGGCACATTGCCAAGCGGACTTGGTCATCAACCTTACCTGCGCTTATTTGATACAAATGGACGCTACCTCACAGCGGTCTTCAACGGCGGCACAGGCGACGACCCCAAGCTGACCTTCACCGCGGCAGCCACTGGCACTTACTATGTCTCGGCAAGTGACCTGTACGATACGGGTACAGGCACGTATACGATCAAGGCAACGTCTCTGGGCGCCATTACCGATGACTATGCCGGTAGCGCCCTCACCCGAGGCACGGTGTCGATTGGCGGCAGTATCACTGGATCGCTGGAGTTGGCAGGCGACCAAGATTGGTTTGCGGTGACATTGACAGCTGGTCAGCAGTACGTGATTAACCTTGATCCAAGCACAACAGGCGGGCTGAGCGATCCCTATCTGACTTTGTACAACGCCAGCGGCGTGTTGCTCACCACGGATGATGACAATGGCCCAGGGTTGGGCTCGCTCATTACCTATCGGGCCGACACCAGCGGCACGTATTACCTGGCAGCAAGCAGCGGCACTTTTGGCACTAAGACTGGCGGCTACACACTTGCAGTCAAAGTTTTGGCAGATACCACAGTACCGACCGTCACCTTCACAGACAACATTACTGGTACTGCCAACCTTGCAACTGGCAATGTGACTTACTCACTGACTTTCAGTGAATCTGTAACCGGACTGGCAGCCAACGACTTGACAGTAACTAATGGAACGGTCAGCTCAGTATCTGGCAGTGGCACAAGCTGGTCAGTCATCGTGACGCCAACGTCTGGTGTTGCCAGCAGCACAATTGGACTCACACTGAAGGCGGGTGCAGTCAGCGATTTGGCGGGCAATCTCAACGCGGTTGCTCTCAATTCAAGTCAAGCGATTGACACAGTCGCACCCGTTTCTCCGAAGTTGGTGACTCATTCAGGATTTAAATATTTGGTTAACCCACAGATCACAATGCAAACCAACATGGGGCAGGTTTTGCTGCAGCTTTATCCAGAGCAAGCCCCCATTACAGTGGCTAACATGCTGGCCTATGCCAATTCTGGCTTCTATGACGGAACACTGTTTCACCGTGTGATTGATGGCTTCATGATTCAAGGTGGTGGCTTCAATTCTGGCTTGGCATACAAGACACCCACCTACAGCGCCATTGCACTAGAGAGCAACAACGGACTGCTTAATGTGCGTGGCACCATTGCCATGGCGCGAACCGTTGTGTTCGATTCGGCCACCACTCAGTTCTTTGTGAATCAAGTGGACAACACCCACCTGGATTACAGCAACTCAATCTCTCCAGGTTATGCGGTGTTTGGCAAAGTGCTTTCGGGCATGGAGGTGATAGACAGCATCGCTAAAGTGCCCAATGCTACGGTTGGCTCATACAGCAATGTCCCGATCACAAATGTCACCATCACCTCTTTGCAACAAACTATAGCTGGAAGCAGCATCACAAAGTCTGGAATACTCACCGTCAGTGGATTGGAAGCAGGCGCACAATGGTCTTTTAGTTTGAATAGCGGCAGCACTTGGACAGCTGGAACTGGTAACACCCTGTCATTACCCGATGGGAGCTACGCAGCCAATGCGATCCAGATCCGACAGACCGATGCAGCTGGCAACGTAAGTGTCACCGCTGGCAAGCTGAGCAGCGCCTTGTTGGTAGATACAACAGCGCCAAAAGTGACCGCTTTCAGCCCTGCAGATGAAGCCAAGTCTGTGGCTGTTGGCGCCAACATCGTCATCACATTCAACGAAACAGTTCAAGTTGGTACGGGCAACATTTTTCTCAAAACTTCTGCTGGAGAAACTGTCGCTACCTATAACGCGGCCAACAGCGCCAACCTGAGCATCTCGGGCAACACACTGACAATCGACCCCACGGCAAACCTGAACTACAACACGGCTTACAAAGTTGAGATTGCTGCGGGCAGTATCAAGGACATTGCAGGCAATCTTTTCAATGGGGTGAGCGACTACGACTTCAGCACCGCGGAAATTCCTGCGCCAACAACAAGCTTCGGTGGTCATGCTTACCATTGGAAAAATCACGCCCTCATGCAAGGTGTCGAAATTTCAAACGGCTCTTCCTCAGTTACAACGGATGCTCTCGGGCAATTTCAGCTTGCTTCATCTAGCGGAACACCTGAAATCTTGTCACCCACATTGGTAGCCCAAAGTTTAGGAAGCGCCATTAGCAGTGCTGACGCACTTGCTGCACTCAAGATTGCTGTGGGACGAAACCCCAATTTAGATGGCAGCCCTATATCGCCCTATCAGTACATTGCGGCTGATGTAAATGGCGATGGCACCGTAACCAGTGCCGATGCACTTGCCATTTTAAAAATGGCAGTTAAACGTACTGACGCACTTCCGGTGAAATGGTTGTTTGTAAAAGAGTCTGAAGACTTTTGGGATGAAGCCCTCAAGACTTTCACAACTACAAGAAAATCTGTGGTGTGGGATCAATCTATTGACGCCGTCAATGGCCAAAACAATAACATAGTGGCGGTTTTAAAAGGTGACGTGAATGGCAGCTGGGCCGCGCCATCGACTGCTCAAAATCTTGATGTTTTAAATCCTAACTACTTTACAGATTTATCCACTCGACTTGGTACTCCCAAATCTCAATGGGGGGTGGGTGTTTAAAGTTTAGGGTGCGATGGTTGATAAATCAAGTCAGCAGATGAACACACATGCTGAAGTGCAAGAAAATGGCTTGTGGGCACGGGTTCAATTTCAGCTAGCCTACCAGATGCAAAAACAAAAGCCGCTAAGTGTTAACACTTAGCGGCTTTTTTCTGATTAAGATGATCAGGTTGACCATCATTCAACCTCATTTCAACTCAAGCAAATCAACCATGTCCAACGCACAAGTCTTCTCACCAGGTAACTACCGTTTCGTTCCCGGCGTTTTTCAATACTCAGCAGGGGTTGCAGCCGAGCCTGGGTTTCGAATCGAACGCGTCCGCTTTATGAAGTTTGTTTCGCTTGCAGAGGGATTTCGCCTCATTGAGCAGGTTCTCAAAGCAGCAGGCAGGCCGCTCACGGCCTTTTGCGCCTGCGAATTGCGCTCGCCCCGCCCCTTCGATGAAGCTGGCTTCGAAGCATTCAACAAAGAATATGTTGGCACGCTGGCACGTTGGGGGCTGTTTGATGGCAAAACCAACCCAGTGGCAAGGAGCAATGTTTGTCCAGTCATTGATGCGCCAGAGGTACCCGGTTTTTACGCGTTTTCCTACACAGTGCCCGATGCTTCTGCCGCACCCTCTTTTGTTGTGGCTGGCAGCGGCGAAGCGCCAGAGGGTAAGGGCAACTACAAAGATCACATTGTCAATTTGGGCGATATCTCTTCAGAAGGCTTGCTCAACAAAGCTCGCTTCGTGTTGGGCGAAATGGAAAACCGAATGCGTGTTCTGGGCTTCGGTTGGGCCGACGTTACCGCTTCTCAACTTTACACCGTGCACAACGTCTTCCCTCTGATGGCAGAAGAAATTGGAAAACGTGGCGCCATGCGTGCTGGTTTGACGTGGCATTTAAACCGCCCTCCCGTGGTCGATCTTGAGTACGAGATGGATTGCCGTGGTGTGTACTTTGAGAGGGTACTGGCCGTTTAATTTCAGCAAGCACCAAGGAGAAAATAATGAGCAAACCATCCATGAGCGCTCAACTCAGGCAGCTGATTCAACAGCAAGGCCTTTTACGAATGCCTTGTGTCTACGACGGAATCACAGCTCGTTTAGGACAAGAAGCGGGTTTCCCAGCTCTGGCCACTTCTGGCAATGCCGTAGCGGCCAGCTTGTTGGGCGTACCAGATCTCGGTTTGCTTGGCTTGGCTGAAAACGTTCAGCATGCTGCCCGCCTGGTCAACGTGCTTCATGTTCCCTTAATTTGCGATGCCGACACGGGTTATGGCGGCATCCTCAACTCGGTGCGAACCTTGCGCGAGTTCGAAGCTGCGGGTGTGGCGGGCATCTACTTAGAAGACCAAGTTTTTCCCAAGAAGTGTGGTCAGCTTCCTAGCGATACAGCCGTGGAGTCCATGGCAGATCAATGCCGAAAAATAGAAGCCCTGGCCAAGGCCAAAGTGAGTTCCGATTTCTATTTGATTGCCCGCACCGATGCCAAATCTGTGAATGGTTTGGACGATGCGGCACAGCGCGGAAAGCAATACCTAGAAGCAGGTGCCGATGCTGTACTGGTCGTGGGTGCCGATACAGCAGAGGAGCTTGAGCGCGTGGCAGAGGTGGTGCGCGGGCCGCTCATGACGGTGCTGCATGAGCATCCGCCCTCTGGCGATCTCGATGATGCATTCCTTCGCAGTGTGGGCTGCGTCATTGCTATTCATTCGGGCGTACTGCGCTATGCAGTCGTGAAGAAGTTGCGCGAGGTTCTGGCCACCATGCGTCAAGATGGGTCGACTCGCGCCCTGCGTCACGAAATGTGCAACCTTGAAGAGTACAACAAGGTATTGGGAATAGACGATTGGTTATCACTGGAATCGTAAAAGCCCATTACTTGTTTTTTTAACAAAACAAGGTAGGATCAATTTGGAAAAGCACACAACAGCTTGACAGATTTTTTAATAAAGGACTTTGAAATGCGGAAAATATTCAGCCTCGCTTTGGTTGCAGCTCTGTTCCAATTTGGCAGTGTTTCGGCACAGACGCCGGCCTATCCCGCTAAGCAAGTTCGTTTCATCGTGCCCTTTGGTGCCGGTGGTGGCGTTGATATTTTCAGCCGCACCTTGGCTCAGCGCATGCGCGAGCAGTCTGGTTACACCATCGTTGTGGAAAACATTCCTGGTGCCGACGGCAACATTGGCGCAGACTTGGTTGCCAAAGCACCAGCAGATGGCTACACAGTTCTCATGAGCGCAGTCACACTGCAAATTATCAACAGCGCTTTGCAGCCCAAGCTGCCCTACGACCTTGTGCGTGATTTCGCGCCCATTAGCCTGGGCACCACTGCCCCACTATTTTTGGCCGTGCACCATGCGCTGCCTGCCAAAGACTTTAAAGAGTTCACTGCGCTTGCCAAAGCACGCGCCGGCAAGCTCAGCTATGGCTCATCCGGCACGGGCAGCTCGCTGCACTTGGGTGGCGTGATGCTCGACAAAGCAACTGGCAATGAAACTTTGCACATACCCTACAAGGGCGGCGGTCCTTTGATGCTCGATCTCATTGGTGGTCATATTGACTACGCATGGCAGTTGCTAGGCGTGATGCAGTCTTCTGTCGACTCAGGCAAGGTTCGCCTGCTTGGCGTAGCAGCGCTCAAACGATATCCAAGCATGCCCAACGTTCCCACCATGGCTGAGCAAGGCCTGCCGGGTTTTGAAGCTGAAACCGTGTACGGCATCATGGTACCCAAAGCCACACCGCGCGCTGTTCAAGAAAAGCTCAATGCCGATGTAGTGAAAGCGCTAGAGTCGCCAGATGTCAAAAAGAAGTTCCTTGAGCAGGGCATGGAGTCATTCCCCTCTACGCCTGAAGCGTTCGCAAATTATTTGCAAACAAATATTGCCAAGTACACAAAGATTGTGAGAGAGTCTGGCATCAAGAAGGACTAACTTCTGAAACAAAGATTTCTTCAAGAGCAGGTTGGCGAGGAATAAGCCCCTGCTCAAACGACCAGCGAATTTGAGTTTCAAGCACACTGCGGTTTGCTTCTAAACCGTAGCGCCAAAAATCCTTGCCCATCAGCGCCTCTGTGGCTTGCGCTTCTGCTGTCATCCAAGGCAGCATGATGGGAAGCGTTTGGTGTACAGCCAATTGGGCCAGCGCATGTTGCTTCGCCTTTTCAAATGCATGCAGAAGTGCTTTTGAAAGCGTGGGGTGAGCAGCAAGCACATCTTTGCGAATGCCCATGATGTGCATCACTGGAAACACCTGGCTGCGCTCATAGTAGTTTTGTTCTACAGTGCGCCAATCTGGAAACAGACGAATCATCGAGCTGTCTTTGCCGAAATGTTCTGGGGGCGAGTAGGCAATCAAAACATCCAAATTGCCGGCAAGCATCAAGCTAGACAGTGAGCGGCCTTGGATGGCCTGCATAGAAACACCGTTGGTGGGCCAGTTTTTGCTGTCAATGGTTTGTCGCTCTACGTGGTCAACATCACCAATGAGCCACTCATTGGCTTCAGGGGCAAAGCCATATTCGTCTGTCAGTATGCCGCGAACCACCAATGAAACGGTATTGGAATATTCACGAGTACCAATGCGTTTGCCGCGCAAATCGGCTGGCGATTTGATGCCAGCGTCTGATCGAAGGTAGATGGCCGAATGGCGAAATGAGCGCGACGGAAAGATGGGAAGTGCCATATAGGGGCATGTGCCACGCGCGCTAGAAATCAAAAAGTTGCTGAACGACAATTCAGTGACTGCGAATGGCGCTGTACTGAAAGCCTCGGCAAAAATTGCTTCCAAATCGCCCGAAACAAATTGGGTGTTAAAACCATCAACTTGAATAGAGCCATCCAAAAGTGCCGCTGTGCGATCGTAGGCACCTACAGCAATGTTGATGGGGTCAGTCACGATGCTGACCCCTTCATCCATTTGATGGGAATGTCTTGCTGCAACACGGTTGCAGCGCCGGGCTGAAGTTGCAACTGTGGGTGTTGATCTAACCACACCTTGAGTTGACCGCCCACGCCACCGTGCCGAATGATGTCTTGAAGAATAAGTGGCATGGGATCGACACTGGCCGATGTTTTCTGGGTGATGTTGCGGATCATGCTGGTTTCCATGTCAACCTCAATCTCATCGCCATCAGCAATAGGAAGGCTCTCGGGGCTCCAGCCTGTGAGCACGGGCAATCCATTGGAAATAGCGCCACGCAAAGACGTGCGGGGCATGGAGCCACACAGCACGCCCATGCTCAAAGCTGCCATGGCTATGAATCCCTGGAAGTGGGGCTTGCCACAACAAAAATCTTGGCCGGCCACCACAAAGTCGCCTGGCTTAACGCGGCTGGCAAAGCTGGGATCGATGCCTTCAAAGAGATGTGGAATGAGGACAGCCGGATCGGTAATTCGGCCGATGGCAAACGAAAAGGCCATCACGCCTTCGTCTAGGGGAATTGAGTCACCAAAGACATGACAGCGGCCTGTTTTTTTCAAAGATTGAAGCATGGGCAAACTCATTGCGAAAGAGACTGACGGGGATCGGCCAAGCAACCGCTTAGCGCCGAGGCTGCCACTGTGAGCGGGCTACCAAGATAAATTTCGGCTTCTTTGGCACCGAAACGACCGGAGTGGTTGGTTGCAGCGGTGGCAATGGACACCTCGCCTGGGCCCAGGGGTCCCATGTTGCCGCCGGCGCATGGGCCGCAGCCAGAAGGCAAAATCATGGCGCCTGCATCGATGAAGACTTGTGAGATTCCCTCGTTGGCCAAGCGCTTGGCCGTGGCGGGTGTGCCAGGAACCACAAACATTCGCACACCGTCTGCAACGCGGCGGCCTCGCATCAATTCGGCGGCATCTACAAAGTCTTGGTACATACCGGATCCGCAGGAACCAATGACGGCATGATTGATGGAACGGCCAACGTGGTCGACCACGCTAGCGGCCCTGTCTGGCCCACCAGGCAAGGCCAGCTGAGGTTGAATATCGCTAAGGTCGAAATCGATTGTGGCCTCGTAAGTGGCATCTGGATCGCTTAGGAAGTCGGGCGCGCCGTCAACAGGGATGCCCGGCGGGGGTCCGTTAAAGAGCACGTTGGCCACACCCATCTCGGTCACGGAATTGCAAAGCGCCACCCGATCGGACAGCTGGAGCCCGGCCAGTCCTGGTCCCCCAAATTCAATCACGCGGTAGTCGTGTTTCAGGTTCCAACGACCTGTGGCGAAGCCGTGGGCCAACATAAATCCAACATCACGTGGATGCGAGCCCTTTGGCAGCTGGCCCTTCAATCGAATGCTAACCGTGTGCGGCACTTCGGTCCAAATAGTGCCTGTGGCCAACACAGAAGTAACTTCAGGTCCCACTGCCATGGCCAACGCACCCACAGCACCAAAGTTGGTGCAGTGCATGTCGTAGCACATGAGAAACATACCAGGGCGAACCAGGCCACTTTCAATGGGGAAGATATGGCCTTGACCGCCGCGCCCTACGTCAAAGAACTGCTCAACATCCCATGCGTTGGCAATGGATCGAATGTTGCGGCCGCGCTCTACGGCACGTGGCGTGCTGTAAGAGACTTCATGGTCGGTGACAAAAACAACTTTTTCAGGGGAGGTAATGCGCCCATAACCCAAGCCGCTAAGTTCTTTATAGGCGGTCTCAACAAAACCGTCGTGAATGATCAGCAGCTCTGGGTTGGGGTAGACCACCTCTCCAGGGGTGACCCAGTCTCGGTTGCAGGCACGTGCAAACATTTTCTGAGTGGCGGTCATGGCTCGTGCCTTTGGCAGCGAGTCTTTTTGATCAGAAATTCCCATGTATGTAGTTTCCAATTGAGGTAAGTGCCTTGGTCTTTTTCACCAATAAAAAATCAGTTTAACTGACTCCATTGATCTAACGCAAATCCACAAAAATTTTATCCAAGACACTCAGAGAATCGCCACGATATGTTGGCTATTTTTTTGATCATGACCTCACAAAAACTCTTGGTATTCGCAATCCTTTGGACAGCCAACATCTCGTTTGCTGCAAGCCCACAAGAATTACTCACGGCCTATGAAGCAAAGTCAGCCAAAGCTGTACCTGCGCGTGGCGAACAATTCTTCAATGCCAAACATGGCAAAGAGTGGAGCTGTGCCTCCTGCCACGATTCGATTCCCAATCACGACACCAAACACATCGTGACAGGCAAAGTGATTCAAGCGCTCTCCCCCGTCCGCAATTCAGCCAGATTTTCTGACCCGGCCAAAGTGGAAAAGTGGTTCAAAAGAAACTGCAACGACGTGTTGGGGCGTGAATGCGAAGCACAAGAAAAAGCGGATGTGCTTTCTTGGTTAATGACAGTCAAATGAGGTCTGCATGAAAAACTACCTTTTACTTTCTTTGGCCATGCTGTTGGCCATGCCAGTTTTTGCAGATAAAACACCTGTGCCATCAGAGGCCCCTAAATCATATGAGGCAGAGTGTGCCAGTTGCCACTTGGCCTATCCGCCCGGTTTGCTGAGTCAAAAGAATTGGCAAAACATCATGGGCGGACTTGGCAAACACTTTGGCACAGATGCCAGCCTAGATGCCAAGTCGCAAGCCGAAATCACCACGTGGTTGGTAAAGAATGCCGCATCCAAGTACAAATACTCAGCCTTGGCGCCAGACAACCGCATCAGCAAAAGCGCTTGGTTTATCAAAGAGCACGATGAAGTGCGAGCAGAGGTTTGGAAAAGACCTAGCGTCAAGAGCGCTGCCAACTGCATGGCATGTCACAAAGACGCCGCCAGCGGTGGTTTTAATGAAAAGAATATTCAGGTACCACCCCAATGAGAGTGACAACACAAAAACAATGGGTCTTGGTTTGGGACTTGCCTGTCAGAGTTTTTCATTGGCTCTTGGTCATTTCATTTGCGGGGGCATGGCTTACCGCTGAAAGCGAAGCGCAGCAAATGCTTCACTACGCATTTGGGTACTCCGCTTGCGCTTTAATTTTATTCAGAATTGTTTGGGGGGTGATTGGCACTCGGTATGCTCGATTTACCCATTTCATCAAAGGCCCCACAGACACTTGGCATCACATCAAGTTGCTATTTACTGGCAAGAGCTCGCTTCGTTTTAGCAGCAATTTGGGCCACAACCCAGCGGGTGCTTTGGCCATGATATCGCTCATCGTCTTGGTGTTGCTCATTGGCATCACGGGCTATTGGATTGTGAAAGATTACTACGGCGATTTTATGAGTGACGCGCATGAAACCATTGCCAACATTGCCTTAGGCGTTGTGATCATTCACGTACTTGCAGCGGTCATCATGAGCTACATGCAAAAAGAAAATTTAGTGAAGGCCATGGTGACCGGCAAAAAACAAGGGACACCTTCGCAAGCCATTCGAGGGCCATTGAATTTGGTGGGCATTGTGTTGGTGTTGGCTTGGGTTTACTTGATGTTTGTCATTTATAGTGGCGCCATAGCATCGATCACTCAATGAATACATTACTAAGCACTAACGATTTGCATTAGCCCGAGCAACATGCAACTTCTTCAGGCTGTCAATCAAGCGGTGATGCCTGTCCAATCCTTCTAGCTTCATGCTGGTGGGCGTGAGTCCAAAGAATCGCACAGTGCCATCCACAGACCCCAACACCGCGTCCATGCGCGCATTGCCATACATGCGGCGGAGGTTGTGTTCGTAGTTGGCCATTTGCAACTCAGGGTCCAAAGCCACTTCCAGCGCCACATTCAAAGCTTGATAGAAAAGTTTGCGCTCCACGGTGTTGTCGTTGTATTGCAAGAACGCACTCACCAAATCTTGCGCGGCGTCTAATTGCTTCAAGGCTAAGTTGATCAGCAGTTTCAATTCCAGCACAGTCAACTGGCCCCACTCGGTGTTCTCATCAAACTCAATGCCAATGAGGGTGGCAATGTCGACGTATTCGTCTAGCTCGTTGTTTTCTAAGCGGTCTAGCAGTGCGGCCAATTGCTTATCGTTTAAACGATGCAAGTTGAGAATGTCTTCGCGGAACAACAAGGCTTTGTTGGTGTTGTCCCAAATCAAATCTTCAACCGGATAAATTTCGGAATAGCCTGGCACCAAAATTCGACACGCCATAGCGCCCAGTTGGTCGTGCACCGTGGTGTACACCTCTTTACCCATGTCTTTCAAAATACCAAACAAGCTGGCGGCCTCATCGGCATTGGCTGTGGGGCCTTGGCCTGCAAAGTTCCACTCTACAAATTCGTAGTTGGGCTTAGCGCTAAAGAAGCGCCAAGACACAATGCCGCTTGAGTCAATGAAGTGCTCTACAAAGTTGTAGGGCTCGGTCACGGCGTTGCTTTCAAAGGTGGGAGGCGGCAGATCGTTCAAGCCTTCAAAGCTGCGGCCTTGCAAGAGTTCTGTGAGGCTTCGTTCCAGCGCTACCTCTAGGCTGGGGTGTGCGCCAAAGGAAGCAAACACGCCGCCAGTGCGGGGGTTCATGAGGGTGACGCACATCACGGGGTACTTGCCGCCCAGCGAAGCGTCTTTCACCAAGACGGGAAAGCCTTGGGCTTCGAGTCCTTGAATGCCAGCCATGATGCTGGGATATTTGGCCAACACTTCAGTTGGCACATCAGGCAAGCAAATTTCGCCTTCCAGAATTTCTTTCTTCACGGCGCGTTCAAAAATTTCGGACAAGCACTGCACATGCGCTTCAGCCAGCGTGTTGCCCGCGCTCATGCCATTGCTGACGAATAAGTTTTCTACCAAGTTAGACGGAAAGTACACCACCTGCTGGTCTGATTGCCTCACGAAGGGCAGAGAACAAATACCGCGCGCCACATTGCCCGAGTTGGTATCAATCAAGTGCGAACCCTTAAGCTCGCCATCGGGGTTGTAAATACTCAGGCAGTACGGGTCCAGAATTTCTTTAGGTAGCGCATCTTTCTTGCCTGGTTTAAACCATTTCTCATTGGGGTAATGCACAAACTCGGCATTGGCCAGTTCTTCGCCCCAATAAGCGCCCGCATAAAAGTGATTGTTGTTCAGACGCTCAATGTATTCACCCAAGGCAGAAGCCAGCGCACTTTCTTTGGTGGCGCCTTTGCCATTGGTAAAGCACATAGGTGAATGCGCATCGCGAATGTGCAAGGACCATACATTGGGAATGATGTTGCGCCAAGAGGCAATTTCAATCTTGATGCCTAAACCCGCCAACACGCCCGACATGTTGGCAATGGTTTGTTCCAAGGGCAAGTCTTTGCCCAAAATAAACGTACTGCTTTGGGCATCGGGTTTGAGGCTGAGCAAGGCTTGTGCGTCTTCGTCCAAGTTGGCCACTTCTTCAATGACAAACTCAGGGCCTTCTTGCACCACTTTTTTAACAGTGCAACGTTCAATGGAATTTAAGATACCACGGCGGTCGACTTCAGAAATATCGGGCGGCAACTGCACCTGAATTTTGAAAATCTGCGCGTAGCGGTTTTCAGGATCAACAATGTTGTTTTGTGAGAGGCGAATGTGTTCAGTAGAAATGTTGCGGGTGTCGCAATACAGCTTCACAAAATAAGCGGCGCACAAAGCAGACGAGGCCAGAAAGTAGTCGAAGGGGCCAGGCGCAGAGCCATCGCCTTTGTAGCGAATGGGCTGGTCTGCAATAACCGTGAAGTCGTCAAACTTAGCTTCTAGGCGAAGTTTGTCGAGAAAGTTGACTTTGATTTCCATGGGGTCTGCTTCAAATTAGAAGCCAAGCTTAACGCAAACCCGAAAGAAATTTAGGTGGCTTTCACCGCCAAAGGACATGTCAGCACATAGCCCTTGCCATGCGCAGTTTTAATTTCAAAGCCTTGACCTTCAAAAGTGGCCAGTTTTCTGCGCAATCGGCTTACCAGAACCTCTAGCCGAGCCTTGTCCATGTTGTCGTTCAGGCCTTCGCTGCCCATTCTGTCAAACAACTGCACATAGGTGCACACGCCATTGGCGCTGGCCAAAGTTTGAAGCAGCACGCACTCACTGGGCGTAAGGCTTAGCATGTCCGATTGGGGGGATAGCAAACGAAGCGCTTTGACGTGCAATGTCCATGGCAAGGTTTGCGACTGTTCTGAAATGGGCGCGGCAACTTGAGAGCGCCGCAAAAGATTGCGAACAACAGCCAGCAGCTCCTCGGGCCGCGTAGGCTTGGTCAAATAAATATCGGCACCAGCCACGTAGCCCTCTGTACGGTCTATGCCCATCACACGCGCTGTGAGCATCACGATGCCAATTTGCGGGTAGGTTCTGCGCAGCCATTCACACAAGCTGATGCCGTCTTCACCGGGCAAGTTCAAATCCAACACCACAATGGCGGGCACCATTTGTGCCACTTGCGCGCGGAGACTTTCGCCATCATCGGCGCAGCGCACAGACCACCCTGCAGCTTCTAACACCAAAGCCAATTCATGACTTAGACGCAGGTTGTCATCCACAACCATGATTTCGCCCATTGGGGCATCGACATTTGAAATGAGCGTTTTCATGCGTAAGGAAGAACCAAGCTAAAGCTGATTTTGTCATCGTCTTGTTGCATGACCACCTCAGTGCCCAAAGCATGCGCCAGTTCCTGCGAAAGCCAGAGCCCCAGCCCAGCACCCGACTGGTTGCGTGCGGCTTCGGCACGGTAGAAGCGCTCAAACGCTCGGTCTGGTGCAGGGGTGCCCGCTTCGCCCACTTCGTTAGAAACACAAAAGTTAAGTGACTTAGTACCTTTGGCATCCAGCACGGATTGGACTGACATTTCAATCAAAGTGTCTGGGGGCGAATATTTCAGGGCATTGGTCAACAAGTTGTTCAAAATGATTTTGAGGTACTGCATGTCTGAAGTGAGTGTGGCATCGTCATGAACACCCCGCTTCACAAAGTAAATACGCTCGTTAGAGTTTGCTTCCTTCAGCAAGGCCAAAAAATGATCCAAGCTGAAGATGCGAATGCTCATGGGCAAATCTCCTTGTTCAAAACCATCAATTTCGGAGCAGCGGTCAATGATGGCGTTAATGTCTTGCAAGGATTGCTTAATGGCAGCGGCTCTTTCCATCATGGGGTCGCTGTTACCAAGCCGTGATTCAATGCCCGAGAGTGCCATATGGCTAACTGCCAATGGGTTTTTTAGCAACTTTCTTTGGATTTCTGAAGTTCGCCGGACAATTTTATTAAATGGTTGGCTTGAATGCTTTCAAAAATAACGGTAGACAAAACCAAGATCACCAAAAGTTGTTGAACTCGCGTAAAGATGTTATTGATGAATAAATTAGTAGTGAGTTCATCGGAGATCGACCCCATCACGCCCCCAGACTTTAGCGCCATCAACACCAAAATGACGCTGGTACCGAGCAATAAAGCAAATGCAAGTTTGCTAGAAAACAACTGAAGGCTGTTTGGCTCCTTGATGGCTGCAATGATGAGGCAAATACCCAAAACAATAGGCCCAACTAACCATACCTTCATACTTAAATTAGATGCAGTGCTGGGTTCATAGAATGCATATAGAAAAAAGCAAAGATGCAAAATAGACCATAACCACAACCCACGCAGCCATTTTTGATTTGGAAAAATAACACAAGCGATCAATACCAAAACAGCACCTGAAATCGCAAAGTTGGCGATGATATTGGGTGTTACCAAAACCATCCCAACTTCTAAAGGTAATCCCAGAATTGTGTATGCGTAGCCCATGGCTAGCCAAGACTGAATTTGTGATGAGACTAGCGCTAAACAAACCAAAACCGACATCCAACTGAAATGGTTAATTGCACGCCAAACGACTAGCAGCAGTCCTATCAACGCCAGCGTACCAATGAATGTCAACACCACGGCCAACTTATTGTCGTGAATGCTCAGCTCTTCTCGAAATCCTAAAAATGCGATGATGGCAGTGTTGTTACGTGATTCAATCTTGAGATAAAAATCGTCCCCCGTTGAAGCATTCCCCAGTTTTATTTTTGTAATCAATTCTTCGGAATCTAGTTTCCTAAATTTCCAAACAGGTGGTGATTGAGAGACAGGTGCATAAAGAGTTACATCACCTAAGTGAGGGGGAATTAACTCCAGCAATAAAGGTCCAGCAGCAGCTTCTGCGTTTTCAATGTGCAGACGCAACCACGCCACCTTGCCACCAATCGTGAGGCGCTCAAATGGATTGAAAGACTTGAATTCTTGTATGCGCGTGCTCTCAAAATCCAACTGACGACTTTCATCTATCCAGAGGGTTTGCTTCACCTTAAGAGTCGATAGTTGACGCTGACCTTCCGATTGCAAATCAACTTTAGAAGTCGAGCTTTGTGCCAATGCGTTGCCCATCAAAGCCAGCGAAATCCAAACTGCCATAAGCCATTGAAGGGGGCGAGCGGATTGACTTGAAAAAATAACTTGCAAGCTGAACATGCTGTGCATCTTAGCGGTGAGAGTCTTTAAACCTTGCATAAATCTGCAAGGTTTTTAGAAGTCTGGCTGATACAAATCGGCCATTATGAAAATACTTATTGTTAATTTCAATCATTCCATTTGTGCTCCAGCACCTTGTGGGCTTTCTTGTCTTGCTGCAGCATCCCTGCTTGCTTGCCTCGGGTTACCTGCCATTTCAATGGCACAAACCCAGCCTAACGCTAGCACCATACAACAGCAAATAGAGCGAGACCAACTGGCCGAAAAGCAGCGACTCCAAATAAAACCAACACCTCAAGCTCAGGTGGAGGCCCCCTTGGTGGGCCAAACTGTAGTGGTCAAAGAATTTAAATTCAAGGGCAACACCCTTCTCAGCAGCGATGAACTCCAAGCTGCATTAGCACCTCTAACAGGTCGCCCCCTAGATTTTGCTCGTCTGCAAAGTAGCACTTTGTTGGTAGCGAACCTTTACCGCAGCAAAGGCTGGGTGGTTCAAACTGTATTACCTGGGCAAGACGTCGACAAAGGCACTGTCACCATTGAGATTGTCGAGGCTGTATTTGGTCAAACTCTGGTATCGGGTGCATCCGGCACCTTGGTTTCTAAAGAAGATGTGCTGCGCATTTTTGAGCATCAGCAACAAGCCGGCCAATTTTTGAATATCAACGCGATAGACCGGGCATTGCTTTTGGCTGACGATCTGCCTGGCATTGCGGTCTCTGGCGCCCTGGCTCAAGGCGTCAAAGCTGGACAAACCGACTTGATTTTGCAGATGGCCGATGAGCCTAAGGTCACTGCAAACGTAAGTACAGACAACACAGGTGCAGTTTCAACAGGTAGCCGACGCTTGATGGTCGGGTTAAACATGAACAGCCCCACGTCTAGGGGCGACGCCCTCAACATCAATCGCATGATATCTGAAGGATCAGAATACTTTCGCTTTGCCTATGGTTTACCGCTGGGCTCGAACGGTTGGCGTGTGGGCTTAAACACATCGCAGCTTAAATACAACCTGATTTCTGCAGCCTACAAAGACCTTAACGCGTTGGGCAACTCAACCACCACAGGTCTAGAGTTGAGTCACCCTTGGGTGCGCACCCGCGGTTTTAACCTCAATACCAACCTGAGCGTTGACAAAAAAGAATACGACAACTCCTCTAGCGGCGCTACCACTTCGGCCTATAAAAATACGCCTATGACGCTGACCTTGAATGGCAATAGCTTTGACAGCTTGGGCGAAGGCGGCGCCAATTCTTTCTCATGGGCCATGACTTCTGGCAAGTTGAACCTCGATGGCTCTCCCACCCAGGGGTCAGACGCAGTCACCACGCAGAGCGCCGGTGGCTACAAGAAGATTCGGTATGCCTTCAGCCGCCAGCAGCAACTTGCTAGCAGCTTGTCACTTTATGGAACCTTCAGTGGCCAATGGGCCAATAAAAATCTGGATTCATCTGAAAAATTTTACTTAGGCGGAAGCAGTGGCGTGCGTGCCTACCCAAGCAGCGAAGCCGGCGGCACGCTTGGCCAAATGCTCAACATTGAGCTGCGCTGGCAAGTAGCCGATAACTGGAACCTGACGGGGTTCTACGACCAAGGCCGCATTAGCGTCAACAAGTACAACGACTATTCGGGGGCGCCTGCTGTCAATGCCATCGCACTCAAGGGCTCTGGCCTTGCAGTGGGATGGCGCACCTATGAAGGTTTATCCCTGCAGGCGAGCTATGCCAGACGAATTGGCAGCAACCCCAACCCAATTACCACCGAAATAAACCGCGGCGCAGACCAAGACGGCACCTTGCGCATCAACAGATTTTGGCTAACAGCTTCACATGCGTTTTAAATTATGAATAACAGTTACAAACTTGTTTACAGCGAAGCGCTCAATACTTGGGTGGCTGTGGCCGAACACGTCAGTGCAAGAGGCAAGAAGAGCGCAGTGCGTTTGGTTACTGCCGCGGCTCTGTTGGCAGGTGGTGCAGTAGGCACAGGTTGGGCACTGGCCGCTCCGCCGCTCATCACACCGCCTGCTGTGAACCAACTGCCCACAGGTTCGAAGGTAGCGGCAGGAACAGTCAATATCAGCCAGACTCAAACCGCCACGGCCGCCAGCATGGCTGTGCAGCAAAGCTCCAACCGAGCCATTGTGAACTGGCAAAGCTTTAACGTAGGCGCCAACGCCAAGGTCAACATTACGCAGCCTAGTAGCAGCAGTGTGCTTTTGAACCGTGTGCTTGACAGCAATCCTAGCCAGATCTTTGGTCAATTGAATGCCAATGGTCAAGTGTTCTTGACCAATCCCAATGGCGTGTACTTTGCGCCGGGCTCTAGTGTTGATGTGGGCAGCTTTACGGCCAGTACGCACAGCATCACTGATTCAGACTTCTTAGCAGGCAAGTACAACTTCAACCGCAATGGCGCCACTGGCAGCATTCTGAATGAAGGCAACATCAATGCAGGCCTTGGCGGCTACATTGCACTGCTAGCCCCCGAAGTACGCAACCAAGGCGTGGTGGTGGCCCAAGCGGGCGGCACTGTGGCCATGGCGGCTGGCGAGAGCTATCAGCTGCAGTTCAACAGCAACAACCAACTGACCAATGTGCTGGTCGAACCCAGCACCCTCAACACCCTCATTGAAAACGGCAATGCAGTTCAAGCGCCTGGTGGCTTGATCATCTTGTCTGCACAAGCGGCCAGCAGTTTGCTGGGCGGCGTGGTGAAGAACAGTGGCAGCATTTCGGCAACTGGACTAACCAACGAAGGCGGCACTATTCGATTGAGTGCTAGCAACAAGATTGAGTTGGCATCTACAAGCAGCATCAGTGCTGATGCTGCGCCTAACAGTGCGGGCAATGGTGGTCGCATTGACATCATTGCCGACCTAAACAACGCCACGGGCACCACGCAAGTGGATGGCAGCATCAGCGCCAAAGGCGGGGAACAAGGGGGTAATGGCGGATTTATCGAGACCTCAGCATCTCATTTGAAGATTGCGAATGCGGCACGCGTCAGCACGCTGGCACCCCAGGGGCAGGCAGGCAACTGGCTGCTCGACCCGAATGATTTTGAGGTATCGAGCACCGGCAATATCAGCGGGTCGACCCTTTCGACCTTGCTGGCGAGCGGTAACGTCACTTTGCAAGCTGGCACCGGTACAGACACATCAAGTGCCAAGTTCGGCAATGTCAGCACCACAGGGACTAAAGGCGATATCAATATCTACGACGCCGTCAGTTGGAATGCCAACTCTCTGACTCTCAATGCGGGCTACAACATCAATGTAGGCTCAAGCAGCGCCACAGGGTCTTTGAACGTGACGGGTTCAGGCTCTTTGAATTTAAACCCCAGCTCTAGCTCAGTGACTGGCTACACCACAGGTGGTGCTGTGCTGATGGGTATGGCCTCTTCGCCTACGAGCGGTTTGACTGGTGGTTATTTGTCAGCAGGCTCTTTTGGGGCCGGTGCAGCAACTGGTTTTAATGGACAAATTAACGTCTCGACCAGCGGTACGGTAAAAATTAGCAACACAACCTATAGTGTCATCAATTCTGAAGCGGGTTTTGTCGGTATCGCCAGCGGCGGCAATTATGTGATGGGCAGCCAGCTGGGCTTTAATACCGTTTACACCGCTGCTGTAGTTGCAAGTTTCGGTGGAAAACTCAATGGCTTTGGCCATGTGATTTCGGGCCTGAATATCAATAATGCAAGTGCGAGCGGATACATTGGCCTGTTCGCTAGCAGCAATGGTCATGTCAGTAACCTAGGTTTGAGCGGAAGCATTGTGGGCCCTAGCTGGGTTGGAGCGATTGCCGGATACACCAACGGGTTGGTCATCAGTAGATCTTATTCAACGGTAGCAGTTACAGGTGCTGGTGGAGTTGGCGGTCTGGTGGGGTTGGCGCAGCCAGTTACCATCTCGGAGAGTTATTCAACTGCGAGCAATGGCGGCTCCATGGGTGGTCTGGTAGGTTTCTTGTATGGAGGCACGATTACCAGCAGCTATGCCACAGGTGCGATTCGTGGGGTATCTGGCACCGGCGGTTTGGTTGGCTCTATGCAGAACAACTCGCATATCACAAACAGCTTTGCTACGGGTGATGTGATTGCAACGCAGTCTAATAAAGATTCTTTTGGTGGGCTGGTGGGTTATGTTCCAAACGGTGACAATAAAACCATCACCAAGAGTTACGCAACGGGTGCCGTCAGGAACAACACTGGCGTTACAGGTACTACTTACAGGGGCGGGCTAATTGGCAACCTAGGTACTGGCACAAACGTCAATATTGCAGACAATTATTGGAATACAACCGCGAACCCGAGTTTTAATGTTTCTACAGGTGGCACAGGTATTGGAACCGTAAACAGCGGTATTTCGGCACTGACCACGTCGCAAATGAAAAGTGCTTCCAGTTTTTCAAGCGCTTTTGGCAACACCTCTGGTTCATTCACTGCTGCATCGGGTTGGGGTTATCAGTCAGGTGTGAACGGTGGTTTTCCGGTGCTTTGCGCTTTCACACTATGCACATCTTATGACTCGTCCCTGGTTGCACTCACCTACAACGGGGCTTCAAACGGGCTCTGGTCAATTGCTTCAAACTGGTTAGTCAGCGGCACCAGCACAGTCGCAAGTTTTGCACCTACTTCAACGTATGGAAGCGCTGTTTCTTCTGTGACTGTGAGGTCAGGCGGAGTGGTTGATTACGACACCGCTAACGTGGGTAATTTAGGCATCCCCATCGCTAATGCGGGCACCATTAACTTTACGGGAAATAGCAATGTCTCGATTACCAGTGTGATCAGTGGTACTGGGGCTTTGACTAAAACAGGTACAGGCACCTTAACTCTTTCCGGCATAAACACTTACAGCGGTGGCACCACTATTAGTGCGGGGACTTTGCAAATTGGTGCGGGTAGCACAAGCGGGAGTATTACGGGCAATGTCATCAACAATGGTGTGCTCGATTTCAACCGATCTAATGATTTGACATTTTCCGGCCTTATCAGTGGCACAGGGTCGGTAAGTCACTCCGGTGCGGGCACCACGACCTTGACGAACTCCAACACCTACAGCGGAGGTACCACTATTTATGCAGGTACCATAGCGCGAGGCGCTGACAACGCTTTTGGCACGGGCACCGTCACAGTCGATGGCGGAGCAGCGGATTTAAGAGGTGCAGGCGTCAGCAACAGCTTCGTATTAGGGGCAGGTGGTCCTAACGGTGCGCTCACCAGCAGCACGGTGGGCGAAGTTTATTTAACAGGTAACGTCTCCCTAACAGCCAATAGCTCCATTGGTGGGGATGTTGCTAGCAATGTTGTTTTCTTCGGACCCTTCACCAGTAACGGATATGGCTTGGTTCTTCTAGATCGAATCACTAAGCTGTTCTGGAATGCAAATAACACCCTAACCACAATTGCGACCGGCCCAAATGCTGGCGGAATCGGAATTAGCAACAACCAAGCGATGACCATCGGGCAAGTCGTGCTGGGTGGGACGACTTACAGCGGCATCAGCTCAACCTCTAGCGTCTCTGTGTATACGCGCACTGGTGACCTAACGGTTTCTCAAAATGTTGCCACAACAAGCACTTCAAACAATGGAAATGCCCCGGCTTTAGATCTCAGGGCAGGCACCCTGACCACGGCTGGCAACGTAACAGGCGGCGACCTTGTGCTGAGCGGAAACCCAACATTCAGCATTGGGGCTAACGCACTTGCCGTTTTTTACACTGGCAGTTCAAACACGGCTGCAGCGACGGCGCTTATCAACAACCTGTCGACAAATACATCCTTTAACAAGGTTTACAACATCGACAGCAACACCAACATTTACAACTCAGGCTATTGGGCCGCATTCCGCGGTTCGCAACCTGTCACCATTTATTTGTTACCGGTGTCAGGTCAAAGTGGCACCTACGGCACCTCGCCCACTTCACTCAACTATTGTTATTCCAGCAGTGCAAGCAGTTGTGTGAATGTGTCCTATTCTGGAATTCCATCTACTCCTCAAAGTTTTTTGCTCAGCTCCGGTGCACTTTCTAGTTCCGTCAACGTTTCCAGTGGTGTTTCAGGAACACTGGCTCTGACCGGATCACCCAGCATTGCATCAAGCGGCTTAGTAGCAACTACAAATGCAGGGACTTATGGCCTAACCTTAACGCCTAGCTTGACGCTTGCAGGCTATACCTTCAGTGCAGGCAACAGTGTCAATTACACCGTTAACAGAAAACCGGTGCAAGTGACCAATGCGTCTCGCAGCACCACCTACAACGGCATCAGCAATTACACCTCTTTAGCCACTGGCACTACCTACAGCGTAGGTGCCATGGTCGGCTCTGATGCTGTGGCTTCAGTGACTCAAACGCCCACAGGATTTAGTGGAAATGCCTCGGGTGTGGCTCAGGCGGGTGCCTACACCGTGACACCCAGTGCAGCAGTTCTGAGTACCGGCAATGCCAGTAACTACAACTTCAGCTATGTACCAAGCACCCACACAGTTAACAAAGTAGCGCTCAATATTGCCATCCACAAAACATACAACGGTACAATCAGTTTTAGCAGCGACAACACCTACACCCTATCGGGAATGGTTAACAGTCAAAGCGCTCCTACTATCAGCTCAGGTTCTGCGACGACAAACAGTGCGAACGCAAATATCTACAACAGCTTTGCGACCAACTCACTCGTTTTGAGTAACAGCAACTACACCCTCACGGGTGGCACGGTAACGGCTACCATCTCGCCAAAATCAGTCAGCATAAGCAACACTTCCCGCATTACCACTTATGACGGTGTGACCAACTACTCAACGCTAGCGTCAGGAGCCTCCTACACAGTAGGCACGATGGTCGGCTCAGATACTGTGGCTTCAGTGACTCAAACTCCATCTGGCTTAAGTGAGAGTGCTTCTGCTACGGCTCAGGCAGGCAGTTTTACGGTCACGCCAAGTGCCGCCGTTATGGGGACTGGCACTGCTAGCAACTACAGTTTCAGCTATGTACCCAGCACGCACACCGTAGACAAAGCCAACTTGAGTGTGATCGCAACGCCTAGCCTAACTGGCAATGTGTACAACGGTAGTGCCTTCACGGGCACCTACACTACCACCGCTGTGAACGGTGAAACCTTCACAGTGACTGGCCAGGCTACGGGTACCAACGCTGGTACTTACGCCTCTAGCTTAAATGTTTCGGGCTCAGCCTTGGCAAACTACAACACGCCAGTCATCACAGATGCCAACTTGGTCATCAGTCCTAAGCCTGTGACAGTGACCAACACTGATCGCACCACCACTTATGACGGCGTGACTAACTACAACTCGCTGGCTTCTGGCACCGCCTTCACTGTAGGCGCCATGGTGGGCTCAGACGCTGTGGCTACAGTGACCCAAACGCCTTCTGGTTTTACCGGATCCGCCACTGGTACAGCTCAAGCAGGTACTTTTACTGTCACCCCAAGTGCTGCGGTATTGGGTACTGGCTCTGCTAGCAACTACAGCTTCAGCTTTGTGCCAAGTACGCACACAGTTGATAAAGCCAACTTGAGCGTGATTGCAACACCTAGCTTGACTGGCAATGTTTACAACGGTAGCGCTTTTACGGGCACCTACACCACCACCGCTGTGAACGGTGAAACATTCACAGTCACTGGCCAAGCGACTGGAATTAACGCAGGTACATATGCATCTGCTCTGAATGTTTCTGGCTCAGCACTGTCAAACTACAACACGCCAGTCATCACAGATGCCAACTTGGTCATC
>JAPLPO010000090.1 GCA_026400155.1 Burkholderiales bacterium
GCGCGACGCGCATTCGAATATGCGTTGGATTACGCCAAAACACGCCATCAATTTGGCAAGCCCATTAGCAGCTTTCAAGTCACGCAGCACAAATTTGCTGACATGAAAGTGATGTTAGACACTTCATTCACCATGATCCGACGTTATGCCTGGCTCATGGAAAACGGCAAAGCAGAACGCGCCGATACAGCCGTCATCAAGTATTACATCGGCGAGTCCTACAAAACAATTGCAGACATGTGTTTGCAAATTTTGGGCGGCTATGGCTACAGCATGGAATACCCAATGCAGCGTTTCTTCAGAGACTCACGCCTGGCAACCATTGGTGGCGGCACTTCAGAAATTCAAAAAAATATCATTGCATCCACATTGGGAATTTAAATTTTTGAAGCCATTCGCGTTGTTGCCTACGTTTGATTATTCACTTCATGATCAAACGCTCTCTTGCTTGAATGACGTCAAAGAGATTGAAAAATTTCCACTGTCCAAGTGGTTGCAGCACGAAAATTTTGCAGAACGCATTGACATCGCTTTGTCGTCGCGTGACCCACATGACACGGCTATTTATTTTGTACCCAATGGCGACGTACAAGCTAAAGCCGTAGAAGTTTCATTTAAAACTCTCAGACAGTGGATTCAAAAAACTGCGCAATTAATCCTTGCGAATAACAAGCATGAAAAGCCCGTGATTGCAGTGCTGATGCCTGCAATTCCAGAAATCTATCCCGCCATACTGGGTGCAATGCAAGTGGGCACCGTCTTTCCCATCAATTGGATGCTTGAGCCTCAACATCTATTGCAGCTCTTAATCGAGTCCCAATCAACCCACTTGATCACGCTGGGTCCAACGCCGGGATTTCGGATTTGGGAAACGTTTCAAAGTATTCAAGATCAATTGCCCAAAGATCTAGGCATATGGACCATCCCTGGTGTCGATGGAACACGCATTGCAAGCAACGATTGGAAAACTCAAATCGATGCTTTGCCAAGGCTGCAAAACCATAGCCCTGCTTGGCATTCTGGTGAATCCATCGGTGCTTACATTCATTCAGGTGGCACCACAGGCGTTCCAAAGATTGTCAAAATCACGCATCGCAATATGTCATTTAGACATTGGACATTGCATGTCGCCTACAAAGGAAAGCCTGGTGAAATTATTTTTCACGACACCCCTTTGTTTCATGTGGGTGGATTGTTGGGGAGATGTCTCCCCGCGCTTGCCAGTGGCGCCAGCGTATTGATACCGAGCTTGTTAGGTGCACGCGATAAGTCATACATTTCCAACTATTGGAAATTTGTTGAGAAATATAAGCTCACCCGACTCTCGGGTGTGCCCACCACATTGGCCGTTTTATCCAAATCGCCCCCAGTTGGTGTTGATTTGAGCTCGCTCAAACCCTACTTTGTCACAGGCTCAACCGCAATGCCGATTGCAGTGCGAGAAGAGTTTGAGCGTGTTTGCGGTGTGCGTGTTCTCAATTCATATGGCATGACCGAAAACGCATCGAGCATGGCCATTGATCCGCGCGATGGCCCATCCAAAGAAGGCAGCTCAGGCATCCGCTTGCCCTATACCGAATTGCGTGCGGTTGAACTCGATGAACATCAAAAAGTCATCAAGCAATATGGCCCCCATGAAATTGGCATGTTGGTTATCCGGAGTCCTGGATTAACACCTGGCTACCTCAACCCCGAACACAATGCCAAATCATGGACGCAAGACGGTTGGTTTATCACGGGTGACTTAGGAAGAATCGACGAAGACGGATACGTTTTTGTCACGGGGCGATTAAAAGATGTGATTATTCGAGGGGGACACAACATCGATCCTGGCTTGATTGAAGAACCGCTTGTTCAATCAAAAGATGTGTTGTTGGTTGCCGCCATTGGCAAACCAGATGCGTATGCGGGCGAGCTGCCCATTGCTTACGTTCAACTCACTCAAGGCTCAAAAGCAACAAGTGCCGATTTACTGCAATTTTTGGAGCCCCGAATTTCTGAGCGTGCAGCGATTCCAAAAGAAATACATATTTTGGAAAAAATGCCACTTACAGATATTGGCAAACCCATGAAAGTGAAGTTGCGTGAAATGACGATGGTGAGAGAATTTACTCGCTTGATTGAAGATGTTTTTAAAAATTTAAAAACCAATCATCTAGATCCAATTGAAGTCATCATCTCAACGGATACAGCAAGAGGCACTTTGATTCAAATTCAACTGGGCCGAGTTGATTTAACTATGCAAGATGCAATTCACATACACATCCATCAACTCATGGGCCAGTTTGCTTACGCTTACGAAATAATTTAATCTATGCTGATGCCTGCTGCTTTTGAAACTTCATTCCATTTTTTAAAGTCAGCTGCAATCATCTGACCAAATTCTTCACTCGAATTGGGTTTAGCGTCGCCGCCCATTTTTCGCATCGCGTTTTGATACTCGGGCATTTTTAAAATTTCGTTGAATGCACTTTCGAGTCGCTTCACCATTGCAGGTGGTGTTCCTGCTGGAACTGCTGCACCCGTCCAGTTGCGCAAAACAATGTCAGGGTAACCCACTTCAATAAAGGTAGGGACATTGGGCAAATCGAGTGCACGCGTAATTCCTGTCACGGCCAATGCTTTGAGTTTTCCCTCTCGAATTTGACCAATCGATGCGGACAAGTCGGTCATGGCAAACTGAACTTGCCCACTCAAAACAGCCATGCTCATTTCTGCACCACTGCGATAGGGAACGTGGACCATATTGAGCTGCGCTTTGGTTTGAAGCAATTCACCCAATAGATGAGCAGAATTACCGATGCCCGCAGAGCCGTAAGAAATTTTTCCAGGATTGGCACGCGCGTAGGTCACAAACTCTGGAATTGTATTTGCTGGAAAAGATGTGCCTGTTACCATCACTGAACAAATATCTGACGTTTGAACAACCGGTGCAAACGATTTGACTGGATCGTAGCCAGGGTTCTTCATGGTTGCGGGTGCAATGGCATAGGTGGAAACATTTCCAATCAGAATGGTCCTGCCATCAGCCGGAGAAGTAGAAACAAAGCGTGCGCCAATGGCACTGCCCGCACCAGGTTTGTTTTCGACGATCACTGTTTGTTTGAGTATTGTTTGTAAGTGCGTTGACATCAATCGCGCAACCACGTCAGTGGGACCACCAGGACCATAGGGAACGATCAACTTAATCACATTCGACGTTTGCGCCATTAACAAATTGGGGCTTAAAGCAAGAGCGCCCACTGCGCCAATAAACTGTCTTTTTGAAAGTGCTATGGAATTGGATTTTTGATTCATAGGTGTCTCCTGATTAGTTTCAAATTAGTATAGGCACTATTCTTGTAAAAAGCAAAGCCATGGGTTGGCATTTATGCTCACAAATTGCACCCTACTTACTGCCATAATGCGCTAGCTACATCGCACCCTTGCGTACCATGAATATCACCACTGGCCTTCTTCACACCATCGATGACGGTTTGTTAACGATCACAATCAATCGTCCGCATGCTGCCAATGCCATTGATTCAAGCGTTGCGCAAGGCTTGGCCTACTTGATTCAAAAGGCACAACAAGACTCGTCCATCCATGCGCTTTTGTTAACAGGAGCAGGCGATCGTGCATTTTGCGCAGGACGCGATACCAAAGTACCTAAGGGTGAAGACCCCGTCCAACTCGATATGCAACGTCGAAACGAACTCTGGACCTACACAGACGCCTTGCTCACATTCGACAAACCCATGGTCGTTGCTGTTAACGCAAGCGCCATTGGTGCAGGCTTTATGCTGTGCTTGCATGCCGATCAAGTTTTATCTGTTCCCAATGCAGTCTTTTCATTGCCAGAAATAAACATTGGTATATCGTCATGGCTTGGACATTGTTTGGTCGCCGAAATAGCGGGCAATGCATTGGCCAACGACATGTCAATCACTGGTCGAAAAGTTGATGCCAACGAAGCATTGTCCAAAGGATTGATTCACAACATCGTTACTGCATCAACATTGCAAGCAGACGCTGTTGCGCGAGCACGTTCTCTGATTGCGAAACCACGCCACACATTTCGCGATATCAAGCAATGGATTTTAAAAAGACGCCAGCAGTCTGTTGAGATCGCGCGTCAGCGTCATCAACTTAATAATCAAGCTTGAATACAAGGCGCCTTGCCTTGTCCTTCAAAGCCCTAGAAGAACACAATCCAATCACGCAAAACAAAAAGCCCCTTGCGGGGCTATCTTGTTAATTTCATAAAAGAAATTTGGAGGCGCGGGCCGGAGTCGAACCGACCTACACGGATTTGCAATCCGGTGCATAACCGCTTTGCTACCGCGCCATTTTTTGATGACAAAAAAGGGAAGCTGTTGCTTCCCTAATTTGCTGAACGATGTTGGTTCATTGTTCAATGTTTGGAGCGGGATAAGAGGCTCGAACTCTCGACCTATACCTTGGCAAGGTATCGCTCTACCAACTGAGCTAATCCCGCATTTGCAATCAACTCAGCATTCTATGCCAGTTTGAAAGCGTTTGACGGATTGTAGCGCAATTTTTGTGAGAAATTAAAGCCCCACAAAAATTTTGCTCAATGCTTAATGGCCCCTGCTTTGGGATCGGACTTTGCCTCTGAAACAACGGGTGCTTCTACAGCAGTGAGCTCTTCCTCTGGCAAGGGTTGGGGCATCTTTTCAAGGGCAACTTCAAGCACCTTGTCTAGCCACTTCACAGGCACAATTTCTAGGCCATTTTTGACATTTTCGGGAATGTCTTGCAGGTCTTTCACGTTGTCTTCTGGAATCAAGACCGTCTTAATGCCACCGCGCAAAGCGGCCAGCAGTTTTTCTTTCAAGCCGCCAATGGCTGTAACTTCGCCGCGCAATGTAATTTCGCCCGTCATGGCCACATCGGCACGCACAGGAATGCCCGTCATGGCAGACACCATGGCCGTGGTCATGGCAGCACCAGCGCTTGGGCCGTCTTTGGGCGTTGCGCCATCAGGCACGTGAATGTGCAAGTCTTTTTTCTCAAATACATCGTCTTTGATGCCCAACATGCGAGCACGACTGCGCACCACGGTGCGAGCAGCCTCTACCGACTCTTTCATCACGTCACCCAAGGAGCCGGTGCGTGTGATCACACCTTTACCCGGCATGAGGGCGGCCTCGATGGTGAGCAAATCGCCACCCACTTCGGTCCAAGCCAAGCCAACCACTTGGCCCACTTGGTTCGCAGCTTCAGCGCGGCCATAGGTGTACTTTTGTACACCCAAGAAATCGTTCAAGTTGTCGGGGGTAACCAACACAGGTGCTGTCATTTGTTTGAGCAACAAGCTCTTGACCACTTTGCGGCAAATTTTGGACAGCTCGCGTTCAAGGGAACGCACGCCCGCCTCACGGGTGTAGTAGCGAACCACATCACGGACAGCGGCGTCGCTGATATTGAGCTCTTCCGTTTTGACGCCATTGTTTTTCAATTGCTTGGGTAGCAAGTACTTAATGGCAATGCTGGTTTTTTCGTCTTCGGTATAACCCGACAAACGAATCACTTCCATACGATCTAACAGCGCAGAAGGAATATTCATGGAGTTGGAGGTAGCCACAAACATGACGTCGCTCAAATCGAAATCAACTTCTACATAGTGATCGCCGAAGGTGTGATTTTGCTCAGGGTCTAGCACCTCGAGCAAAGCGCTAGAGGGATCGCCGCGGAAGTCGGTGCCCAGCTTGTCAATTTCGTCTAGCAAGAACAAAGGATTGCGAGTGCCCACCTTGGTGAGGCTTTGCAACACTTTGCCTGGCATGGCACCAATGTAGGTGCGGCGGTGACCCCGTATTTCGGCTTCATCGCGCATGCCACCCAAAGCCATGCGCACGTATTTGCGGCCTGTGGCTTTGGCAATCGATTGACCCAATGAGGTTTTACCCACACCAGGCGGGCCCACCAAGCAGAGGATGGGCGCTTTGACTTTGTCAACACGCTGCTGCACAGCGAGGTATTCCATGATGCGATCTTTGACTTTTTCAAGGCCGTAGTGATCTTCGTTCAGCACCACTTCGGCATTGCCCAAATCGTGTTTGATTTTGGTCTTTTTGCTCCATGGCAAACCAGTCAGCACTTCAATGTAATTGCGCACCACTGAAGCTTCAGCTGACATGGGTGACATGAGC
>JAPLPO010000056.1 GCA_026400155.1 Burkholderiales bacterium
GTCAGAAAAAGATGTACAGCGTCAAAGCCATTGAGGCGCACTTTTGGATTGCCACCATTGGCATTGTGATTTACATCGCAGCCATGTGGATTGCCGGTGTGATGCAAGGTTTGATGTGGCGCTCTGTGAATACAGACGGTACCTTGACCTACACCTTTGTGGAATCGGTCAAGGCCACATACCCCTTCTATGTGTTGCGTTTGATAGGCGGCTTGCTGTACTTTGGCGGCATGCTCATCATGCTCTGGAACACCTTCAAAACTGTCACCAACGGTCGTGCCATCGACGTGCAAATTCCGGCGGTAGATCAACACATGACCACGCCTGCCTTGGCACACGCCTAAGCGCATCAGGAGAAAAATAAGATGTCCAATTCTTCCAAATCAGGTGGTGGTTTGTCCCACGAGAAAATTGAAACCAACAACTTCCTCATGATCGTTTTGATTTTGGTGGTGTTGCTGTTTGGTGGCATGGTGGAAATCGTGCCGCTGTTTTTCCAAAAATCGACCACCGAGCCTGTGCCTGGGCTGAAGCCTTACACCGCACTTCAAGTGGCTGGTCGCGATATTTATGTGCGTGAAGGTTGTTACAACTGCCACTCGCAAATGATTCGCCCCTTTCGCGCCGAAACCATGCGCTATGGCCCTTACTCCGTAGCTGGCGAGTTTGTGTACGACCACCCCTTCCAGTGGGGCAGCAAACGCACCGGGCCAGACTTGGCACGTGTGGGCGGCAAGTACTCAGACGACTGGCACCGCATTCACCTCATCAACCCTCGCGATGTGGTGCCCGAGTCCAACATGCCCGCTTATGCCTGGCTAGAAAAAACACCCGTCGATGGTGCCAGTTTGCCAACCCATCTGAGTGGCTTGCGAACATTGGGCGCGCCCTATACCGATGAAGAAATTGCCAAAGCCACGGAAGACGTGAAAGGCAAAACAGAACTCGATGCTGTCATTGCCTACCTGCAAGGCATGGGCATTCACCGCAAATAAAAGGAGCACTCAGCATGGACGTCAACACACTTCGATCGGCTGTCACCGTGGTCACCTTCATTTTGTTTCTTGGCATTGTGGTGTGGACTTTGTCTAAGCGTCGTTCAGCAGAGTTTGAAGAGGCAGCCAATTTGCCCTTTGGACAAGACGACTGAAGACCCTAGATCAATGAATAGAAAGAGAATTTGAAATGAGTGATTTCACAAGCAATTTCTGGTCTTGGTATGTGGCCGGCATTTCCTTGGTCGGCATTCTGGCCTGCTTGCTGCTGCTTTACTTCAGTGGCAAAGCCAAGGCCATGACCGCCAATGACAACACCACAGGCCACGTCTGGGATGGCGACTTGCGTGAGATGAACAACCCCCTGCCACGCTGGTGGGTGGGCTTGTTTCTGATCACTATTGTGTTCTCCTTGGCTTACTTGGCTTTGTACCCTGGCTTGGGAACGAGTGCAGGTCAGTTGAATTGGACTTCTACCGACCAATATGACGCAGAAGTGGCCAAGGCCAACAAAGAGTTGGAACCCTTGTACGCCAAATTTGCAGCCATGCCACCCGAAGAAGTGGCCAAAGACCCACAAGCCATGGCCATTGGCGACAGGCTCTTCATGAACAACTGCGCTCAGTGCCATGGGTCGGATGCGCGTGGTAGCAAGGGCTTTCCCAATCTGACCGATAACGATTGGTTGCATGGTGGATCGCACGAGAAAATTAAAGAGTCTTTGCTCAAAGGCCGTTTGGGTCAAATGCCGCCCTTGGCCGCCGCGGTGGGTACGCCTGAAGATGTTCGCCATCTGGCCAACTATGTGCTTAGTTTGTCTGGCAGCCCGCACGATTCATTGAAAGCATCTTTGGGTAAATCTAAATTTGGTACGTGTGCCGCTTGCCACGGGGCCGATGGCAAGGGCAATCAAGCTCTGGGTGCGCCTAACCTCACTGACGATATCTGGTTGCATGCTTGGGGTGAGAACGCCATTGTGGCCATGATCAACAATGGCAAAGTGAATCAAATGCCTGCGCAAGCCGGCAAACTCACAGATGCGCAGTTGCATGTGTTGGCCTCATACGTTTGGGGACTTTCCAACAAACCGGCCAAAGTGGCAGCCAAGTAATTTGAGTGAATTGTTTTGGACTCTACTGATCTAGACCCCAAGTCTAAAGGTGCGCCGCGCAAGTTCATTCCCATTGTTCCCTCCAACGAACCTGTGATCTTCGATTCTTCGGAGGAGGGTGCGTGGGGTGATCTTTACCAAGCGCACCAGAAAATATATCCTCGAAGTGTTCAAGGCATTTTTGCCAAGTGGCGCTGGGGCTTTGTTTTTTTAACGCAACTCATTTTTTATGGCTTGCCCTGGTTGGAGTGGGGGCAGCGCCAGGCGGTGCTGTTTGATTTGAGCGCTCGCCGCTTTTACATTTTTGGCATTGTTTTATACCCACAAGACTTTATCTACCTCACCGGCTTGTTGGTGATTTCTGCTTTCTCTTTGTTTTTATTCACCGCCATTGCAGGTCGGTTGTGGTGTGGCTTTGCTTGCCCGCAAACGGTTTACAGCGAAATTTTCTTGTGGATTGAACGCAAAGTAGAGGGCGATCGAACGGCCCGCATGCGCCTTGATTCGCAAAGCATGTCGCTCGAGAAGCTGGTCAAGAAGTGGTACAAGCATGTGCTCTGGCTCGTTTTCTCCATTTGGACCGGATTTACGTTTGTCGGTTACTTCACGCCCATTCGTGAGCTGGGCATGGCGTTCTTCCTAGGCATCATGTCGTCCTGGGAAGTGTTTTGGGTTTTGTTTTATGGCTTTGCAACCTACGGCAACGCAGGCTTCATGCGTGAGCAGGTTTGCAAGTACATGTGCCCCTATGCGCGCTTTCAAAGTGCCATGTTTGACAAAGACACCCTGATCGTCACCTACGACGCAGAGCGGGGCGAGCCACGGGGTTCGCGTTCTAAAAAAGCAGATTTGGGCACACTCCATTTGGGTGCCTGCGTAGATTGCACTTTGTGTGTGCAGGTCTGCCCCACGGGCATCGATATACGCCAAGGTTTGCAGTATGAGTGCATTGGCTGTGGTGCTTGTGCCGATGTGTGCGACACAGTGATGGACAAAGTGGGCTATGAGCGTGGCTTGGTGAAATATTCCACGCAGCATGCTTTGGAAAATAAATGGACCTCATCTCAAACCATTCGGCATATTTTTAGGCCGCGGGTACTCATTTACACAGGCATTTTGTTGCTGGTGGTGAGCTTGTTGTTTGGCAGTTTGCTCACGCGCAAATCTTTCAAGGTTGATATCGTGCGCGACCGCGCCTCATTGGCGCGCATTGTGGGTGGTGGAAAAATTGAAAATGTGTATCGCTTGCAAATTATGAATGTGGCCGAAAAACCTCAGCACTTTAAAGTGACTGCAGAAGGCATGCACGATTTGAAAGTATTGACAGATGCCGACGATTTGGTGGTGGCGTCTACTCAGTCGCGCTGGGTTTCTGTTCGACTTCAAGTGCCCTTTGATGCTGCCATGCCAGGCTCATATCCTGTCAAGTTTTTCATAGAGACCACGGGTCATGATGATCATGAGCACGAGAAATTGGAAGAGAAATCGGTTTTTTTAATACCGCGGTAATGTTGCAGTAATGTTGCGGTCTTGCTGCGGCAATGCGATTTAATAGAAAGTGAATCACCCATGAATACAAGTACTTTGACTTCGAATGGCAGTCCCAAACCCTGGTGGTCCTTTGGCATGGTTTGGATGGTCATTGCTGGCCCCGCCGTGGTGGTGGTGGCGGCTTTCATCACACTTTATTTGGCCATCACCATTTCCGATCCTGTGTTGCCCACCGAGGCACTCAATCCGCGAAGCGCCATGCAGAATCAAAAACAATTGGAAGAGGCCATGGCGCCCGCCATGCAGGCGCGAAACCATGCAGCGACGGGAGTGGTGCCGCCAACTCAAGACAAGAAGCCAAATAAATAGTCGGAGACAAGCATGCTAGCGAAAAAACTCATGTGGATTCTATGGCCTGCCTTTTTGGTAGCTGGGCTCATGGAGGTGGTGGTGTTTGGCATGTTTGACCCCGAAGACATGCATTGGTTTGGCCAAGCCATGCCGCTGTCTAGGCAGGGGGTTTACAGCCTGTCTTTTTTTGTATTTTGGGCTTTGGCCATTGTGTCTAGCAGCCTCACCACGCTGCTTTCAACTGGCGCAGCCTCAGTCAATGGCACTGAGGCTGAGCGTTGACCATGCGCTGCAGTGCCTCGGTGTTCAATATTCGCACGTGGCGCTGTTTCACTTCCACAATGCCATCTTCTACAAACTTGGAAAACGTGCGGCTCACAGTTTCCAGCTTGAGGCCCAAGTAGCTGCCAATTTCTTCGCGTGTCATGCGCAGCACCAATTCGGACTGCGAAAAACCACGTGAGTGCAAGCGCTGAACCAAGTTCAACAAGAAGGCGGCCAAACGCTCTTCGGCACGCATGCTGCCA
>JAPLPO010000150.1 GCA_026400155.1 Burkholderiales bacterium
ACCGCGCAAAACAAACCCGAGGGCGGAGCGCTTTTTGTGGTGGCTTTGCCCAGCATGGCCAACTTTTAAACCCTGCATTTGCCTACAAGGTCAACAACTGCTCACTCATGAACCCGTTTCAAATACTACTTGTTGAAGACGACACCGACCTGCGGGAAGCCATCAGCGTCACGCTGCGCTTAGGCGGTGTAGACCACGTGGCCTTTGAGTGCGCCGAAGACGCCCTACCCGCCATAGACCCCGAATTAGAGCAAATGTTGGTCACCGATTTCCGCTTGCCCGGCATGAACGGTTTGCAGCTGTTGGCCCAAGCCAGAGAAAAACACCCCCAACTTCCCGTGGTGGTCATGACCGCCTATGCCGACACCCAACTGGCCGTGCAAGCTTTAAAAGGCGGCGCCCGCGATTTCCTGATCAAACCCTTCATGCCCCAGCAATTGTTGGAGGTTATTGCGCGCCATCACCCCAGCCCACCCGCGGCAAAAACTGGCGTTGAAGGGGAAATAATTGCCTCTGATCCGGCAATTCTTGCCGTTAAAAACCGCTGCGAGCGCGTAGCCGGCACGGGCGCTACCGTGTTGCTGACGGGCGAATCGGGGGTTGGTAAAGATGTTTTTGCCAAGCAAATTCACCAACTTTCGGGCCGCAACAGCAAGCCCTATGTGGCCATCAACTGCGCCGCCATTCCCGACAACCTGCTCGAGTCCACCCTGTTTGGCTATGAAAAAGGCGCCTTTACCGGTGCCACCAAAGCCCAGCCAGGCAAGTTTGAGCAGGCCAATGGCGGCACCTTGTTCTTAGATGAAATAGGCGAAATGCCCCTTGAACTGCAGGCCAAACTGCTGAGAGTTTTGCAAGACCAAGTGGTAGAACGCCTGGGTTCTTTGCGCTCGGTCAACTGCGATGTGCGCATTGTGGCGGCCACCAACCAAGACCTTCAGCAGAGAGTGAAAGATGGCAAATTCAGAGAGGATTTGTACTTCCGCTTGGCCGTGTTTCCCATTCGCATTCCGCCATTGCGCGAGCGCCAGCAAGATATCCTGCCTTTGGCAGAACACTTCTTGGTGCGCTATGGCCGCACCATGGGCCGCCAAGGCTTGAAACTCTCCGCCCAAAGCAAGCAAGCCTTGCAAGGCTACCCTTGGCCAGGCAATGTGCGCGAATTGGAAAACGCCATGCAGCGTGCGCTGCTTTTGAGCGATGGCGATTTGATCGAACCCAACGACATTGAACTGCATGGCAGCGCGCCAAGCCTTGTTGCCAGTGCACCCGTTGGCAATTTGAGCGTCGGTGGCACACCTCTTGCATACAGTTCAGACACTGAAAGCACAACTTCGGGCGCACAGGACATGGATTCCATTGAACGTGAGCACATTTTGAAAGTTCTGAAGCAAGTGGGTGGCAACCGAAAAGAAGCCGTCAACATTTTGGGACTGTCCGAAAGGGCCCTGCGCTACAAGCTCAAGGCCTACAAAGAAGCCGGTTTTCTTTTTGATTGAATTGAATTAAGATTAAAGTATGTCAAACATTAACCTCGAGTCCCTCACCAGCCAGATGAAAGTCATGGCCGATATGGCATCGGGTCAGTTAAATTCAAAGGCCTCATTGCCCGCAGCTGGCGAGCCCGATTTTGAATCGGCTTTGAAAAAAGCCGTGTTGGCAGTTAACGAAACACAAAACGTTGCTCAAGCCAAAGTGCAAAGCTTCTCTACCGGTCAAAGCAACATGACCTTGGAAGAGGTTATGGTTGACTTGCAAAAAGCCAACCTGTCTTTCCAAACCATGATTGCCGTGCGCAACCGTTTGGTAGATGCTTATAAAGAAGTGACCAACCTGCAGGTTTGAGTGCTTCGAATCAGTATTTAGATTCTTCCAACTTCTTGTCTTCTTCATGCGCCCAAGCCAAAACTTGGGCAATGGCCGCATAAAGCTCGGGCGGTACCCACGCGTTTAGGTCTAGTTCCATTAAGAAGGCCACCAAGCTTGGTTCGCTGCGTGTGGGAATGCCCAACTCTTTGGCACGATCCAAAATAGCCTGGGCAATTTCACCTTTGCCTTTGCTCAAGACTCTAGGCGCTGGCGTGTTGGGTTTGTAGCCCACGGCCACTGCTTGCAAAATTTCTTCGTGGCCCAAGTTAGACATTGGGCAATTCCTTGGGCAGATCATTGCTAGCTGTTATGGCCGCAGTGTCAGGCAATGATTCAATTTTGACATCGCTCACACCCTGATTTTTCAATTCTTGAAGCAGCTCGGGTGCCAGAGTCGACCAATTGACTTTGCCCTCTCCATCTGGCTTGCCATGCGCAATGTGCAAGCTAATGTCTTGCCCCCATTGCGATCCCGATATGCGCAGTTCACCTAAATTTGGAAGCGTAATCTCCACCTTCAACATGGCGCCTTTTTCAAGCTGCCCAGCTTGCTCTGGGTTGTTGCGCCACGCATCTTCTCGAACAATGCGCATGGGCAGGCCAGGCACCAACTCGGCTTGCCAAACCATGTTGCCTTGCGTCAGCATGCGGGCTGCTTGCTCGGCGGCATCGCTGTCGGGTTCTAAGGCCGAAACCCATTGAGTTAACTGTGCTGGGCTAGGCTCTTGAAAAGAGACATCGCGCCTAGACAGCCAGGCCTCATTCAGTTTTTGTGCTGCAAACACATCACTTTTGGCGATGGCTTGATATATGTTTTTGAGTTGACCCTGAATGTCTGCAGAAGAAGGGGCGTTGGGTTCACTGCCTTTGGGCTTTGCGGAGGTTTGTGCTGCTAAGTTCAATATGAATGGCATCAAGTTGGCAACATTGCCATTCGATTTGGCCAACACACCACTCAACCAAGTTGACAAACCTTGCGCCAACAAGGGATGCACATCCCCCGCTTTCAAGGCATCGGGATCCGCGCCTTGAGGCTGGAACCCGGGCACTGCAGATTTGGGCGATTGAAGCAAAGCCTGAGGCAGCGGCGCTACCAATGCAGATCGCCCAGCTTGCCCTTCAGCACCAGCAAACACTGGCTGCGTCCACTGCAATGCCACTCTGCTGTCTAAGGATTGCGCATCTTCTGGCACACCAGGAACAGCTGATACAGGCGAAACAGGGCTGACCTCTAACTTCTGCGTTAGCGGCAGGTGCAGTTCTTGAACTGGTGTAGGTATAAACATGGTGCCAAGCAATGATATGGCTTAGCGGCCATTTGGTAAATGCCCGTTGGCCTGTTAGGCGCTGGCTGCAAAGGCGGCATTCATGCCGTTGATGCCGTTGATGCCACTAGATGGGGTGCCAACTGCTTTGCTAGACAAAGACTTTGCGGTTGCCACCACGGGCTGCAAATATTTGGATGCAAAAGACTCATCTTTTTGGCCAGCATGCTCTAACCAAGCTTCTGCCAAAGGCACAAACGCATTGATCACGCCTTGAATCATTTCGGGGTCGCGGCGCAGGCGGGCACGAATAATTTCTTTGCTGGCCCAGTCGTAAATGAAGGCCAAGTTTTGTGCAATTTCGCCGCCTTTTTCTTTGTCTAGGCAAGACTCTAGGCCAGTGGTAATGAGGTCGATGGCTTTGGTGAGTGACTCAGAAGAATCAGAGCCTTCTGCCATTTGAATTTTGCCGGTTTGCAAATGATCCAGCAGGCGTTGGTAAACCATGGCTACAAGCTCCACTGGTTTGGCGGAAGACACTGAGGTTTCGCGCTGTGTTGCTGCATAGGTTCGGTGTGCACGCATGGTCATAAGGGTTCCTTTAACAAACAGGGGTTGCCATTAAATTCAATTGTTCTTCTGGGAGTTGGTGAGCCCATCCAAAGCACTCTTCAAAGAGTCGCTGGTGCCTTGCAGTTTGAACAGCAAAGCGTCGAGTGAGGCGTATTGCGCGGTGTAGCGGGCTTGCACACCCACCAACTTATCTTGCAGCGCTGTTTTGCGCTTGTTCAGGTCAGACTGCGTGCTTTGCTCGCTGGCAATTCGATCTTGAATAACGCCGCCGCTCAGAATCATTTCGCCAATTTGGGAGGCCAAATCTGAGCTGGTGGTACTGCTGTAGCCAATGCGAATACCGGCTGACAAGCGAGTTTGCAGAGTGCTGCTGGCGGCAGCCAACAACGTATCGTCTACTGCCAAATTGCCGCTGTCTAAAAGCTTAAGCCCCATGGCAGACAAATCGGTTTGGCCCGTCAATGCACCGCCAGTGATATTGGTCATGGGCAGCATGAGCCCAGAAACCAATTGGCGCATCATGCTAGCCACACCAAAGTCACTGTTTAAAACACCTCGTGCCGAGACATCCATGCTGGAGGCGGTTTGAGATTTGTACAAGGCATACAAATCGTTGTAAGCTTTGACCAAGCCATCAAGTTTGGGCCGAGCCGATACGGTATCGTTTGATACCGTCAAGGTAATGGGCGTTGCCAAGGCCGTGGTTGTGGCCAAGTTAAGCGTAATGCCCGTAATGGCATCAGATACCGTGTTGCTGGCGCGGGTGAACTCTACGCCGTTTAGTTTGAATGCAGCATTTTGGGCAGCTTGATATTGCGTTTTGGTAATGCCCGCCGCTACCGAGTTGTCGGCCAAAGAGAATGCAGCACTGGTGCCTGTTGTTTTTGACTTTAGCGACAGTACATACTGCCCCGTATTGCTCAGAAACACAGTGGCATCGGCACTTGTTTTGACAGCAGCTTGCGCAGCATTGTCGTACCAAGCCAATGCATCTGCCGAAGTGGTAAAGCCAGACACATTCCAAATGGTAGGCTGAGCAAGACTGGTCACTTCCATTTGATAGCTGGCCGCAGTGGCCGTAGCAGTAATTTCTGCCGTAGCGACAGAAGTGTTGCTAAATTTTGCCGCTTGCTTGGAAAAATTTGCCGGCGTTTGAAGATCAACTAAGCTGGCTTTAAGTGCAGAGAGCTGACTTTTAATTTGCCCCAGGGCCGTAATTTTGACCGTGGACTTGCTTATTCTGGCGTCTAGCTTGTTAACCGGTACATTCTCGGCTTGCATAAGTCCGCTCACAATGCCAGCTACATCAAGTGTGCTGCCTGCGCGTGAAGAACTGCTAGAAGTGGAAGAGACTGCCATGATCTAGCAAATGCAAAAATCAGGCCACCTGATGAACCATCTTGTTTCCGAGCATTTCGAAGGAGCGAGCAAGGCGCAACAACTCTTCTGAAGGTAAAGTGCGGATAACTTCGCCGGTATCGGGATCGACCAGCTGAACAATCATGTGGCCCGAAGTTTCGTCTTTTGAAATACGGACCGAACGTGCCTGTGAGGAGATGAAATGCTGAATATCCTTCATGGCCGATTCGGCCGCGTCTCGCACCTCTTGGCTAGACTCTCTTACATTGGTTTTCGGCAGTGGCACGCTTGCCACCTTAGACACCACATTGGCATCACTGGTTTGAACCGTTTCAATGGGGGCCTTGACGTTAGACAACAGAGACCCCAGATTGACTGCATTTTTAGAAATCGCATCCATGGGTTATTTCTCCTTTAAAGAAACTCAACCAGAGTTTAAAGTCTGGCTGAGAAACTTCATATTACTTCAACAGACTCAAAATGACATTAGGCATTTGGTTTGCCTGGGCCAACATGGCTGTAGCGGCTTGCTGCAAGATTTGACCTTTGGTCAAAGCTGCTGTTTCGCTGGCGTAATCGGTGTCTTGGACGTTGCTACGAGCAGCGGACAAGTTAGATGCCATTTCGGTTACATTGCTTACCGCATATTCCATTTGGTTTTGTAACGCGCCTAATGTCGCTCTCTGTGTATCCAACGCGGTTATGTAAGTATTTGCTTGAGTAAGAATGCCACTAAACGCAGCATTTACTGCATTTGCAAGCGCGGCAGCGCGACCTGAGCCGGTACTCGAAGTAGTCCAACCAGCATCACCTCCAGCTATAGTTCCAGAGTTAACGGAAGTAGTTCCTGTGCCAATACGTTCAAAAGCAGATGCAGCCAATGTCAACACATCAGTTGTTGTATTGCTTACTTGAATCGTAAATCCAGTACCACCAGCTAGATCATTGGCCAATAAAGAATTTCCAGAGACTTTGGTCCTGGTTCCAATACTGTCAATGGCAACTAACAATTGGCGCATCTCTTTTCGAATGGCATTACGCTCTGTAGCGCCCAGAGTTCCGCTTGAGCCCTGGGTAGCCAAAGTCAAAATTCGCTGGCCCATTTCTTGAGCTGCAGCAATAGCGCCTTCAGCTGTCTGAACCATAGAAATTGCGTAATTCAAATTACGAACACCTTGATTTGCACCGTTGATTTGCTGAGTCAATGCGTTTGCAATGCCCAAGCCAGCCGCATCATCGCTTGCACGATTTATACGCAAACCGGAAGACAATCGCTCAACAGAGTCAGCCATCTTGCTTTGTGCGCCTTGCAAGTTTTTAGAAGCCCACAATGAAGCGACATTAGAATTAAGAACTGCTGCCATAATTTTCTCCTGAGATAAATTTTATGATTTGAGTAGAGTTACTTTAAAAGACTCAAAATAACGTTGGGCATTTGATTAGCCTGAGCAAGCATTGCTGTCGCTGCTTGCTGCAAGATTTGACCTTTGGTCAAGGTTGCTGTTTCAGAAGCGTAATCAGTGTCTTGAACGCTGCTTCTGGCAGCTGACAAATTAGAGGAAAGGTCAGTAACGTTACTCACAGTGAATTCAATTTGGTTTTGATATGCGCCTAGCAAACTGCGTTGAGTGCTTAGTGCAGTGATATATCCAGCGGCTGCTCTTTGAACCATTTGAAATGCTGCAGTTGATGTTGCCGAAGTAGTCAGGTCTGCTTGAACGGCCTCGGATAAAGATAGGTCTCCGGCAGTTGCTGATAGGTTTTGCGTAAGTTGTCCACTGAATACAATTGTGTCGTCAGCTGTCCACCCACCATGCTGACCAGAAACAAACGTAAGGGTTTGCACACCACCAGAAATGGCACTAGAAGCAACTACACCAATTTTGGTGTATGTAGTGGTAGATCCAGAAACAGCCTTTAAATACGCTGTTGTGCCAACAACTGAATCTGGCTGATTTGTACCTGAAACAACAGTGCTACTGTTAGTGTCCATAACCATGGTGAACGCAGCATCTGCTGTTATGGCAGTTGCAGTAGCATTTGCAACACCTTTGGTTCCGCCGATATTCAAAAATGCTGCAGCAGAAAGGGAGATTTTGTCTGTCGTTGTATTACTAACTTGAAGGCTAAATTTTTCAGTAGTAGGAGCCGCTCCAGCGGCGGCATTGCTGCCTGTTCCAGTTCTTGCGTCATTGTTAAGCAATGAGTTGCCTGAAAATTTTGTTCTTGCACCAATTGAATCAATAGTTGTTAATAACTGCTTCATTTCATTTTGAATCGCACTTCGATCAGCAGAACCCATAGTTCCATTTGCGCCCTGTGTAGCCAAGGTCAAAATTCGTTGAGCTATTTCTTGTGCAGTAGCAATCGCGCCTTCAGCAGTTTGAACCATAGAAATACCATCGTTCAAATTGCGAACGCCTTGATTAGCGCCATTGATTTGCTGAGTCAATGCGCTGGCAATTCCCAAGCCAGCAGCATCGTCTCTAGCGCGGTTTATGCGCAAACCAGAAGACAAGCGCTCCACAGAGTCGGCCATCTTACTTTGAGCGCCTTGCAGGTTTTTAGAAGCCCACAAGGATGCTACGTTTGAATTTAGTACTGCTGCCATTTTGTCACCACCTTTGAATGTTTAGTTGGAAATAAAGTCTGAAAGGCTTCACTTCAAAAGGGACAAGATCACATTAGGCATTTGGTTTGCCTGGGCGAGCATAGCGGTAGCTGCTTGTTGCAAGATTTGACCTTTGGTCAAAGATGCGGTTTCGCTAGCATAGTCAGTGTCTTGAACACTGCTTCGAGCGGCAGAGAGATTAGAAGAAAGTTCAGTAGTATTGCTTACTGTGAACTCAATTTGATTCTGATATGCACCAAGCAAACTACGTTGTGTTGATAAGTTTTCAATGTAAGTTTTTGCAAGACCCAGCACTAACAATTGATTTGCTTGCGTCTCATCACCCGTTATATCGTTGACTTTATTAGCTAGCGCTGCTGCAAGACCAGTTGTTGCACCAGCAGCCGTTACGAAATCTTTTGCGCCACCAACCACTGTTCCACTTGCTGTAGATGCGCCAACACCAATTTTTCTAAATGCAGACTCATCTAAAGTGATAACGTCAGTTGTATTGTTACTTACCTGTAGCGTTATCGACGTGCCACTAGCTGTGCCATTGTTCAACAAAGAATTACCTGAAAACTTTGTCCTGGTACCGATACTATCAATCGCAGTTAATAGCTGTCTCATCTCGCTTCTTATAGCGTTGCGCTCGCTTGCGCCTAAAGTGCCGTTTGAGCCCTGAGTAGCCAAAGTCAAAATCCTTTGAGCCATTTCCTGAGCCGCAGCAATTGCCCCCTCAGCTGTTTGAACCATGGAAATTCCATCGTTCAAATTGCGAATGCCTTGGTTGGCTCCGTTAATCTGTTGCGTCAAGGAATTGGCAATGCCCAAGCCGGCAGCATCATCCTTTGCACGGTTGATGCGTAAACCAGAAGACAAACGCTCGACGGAGTCGGCCATCTTGCTTTGGGCACCTTGAAGGTTTTTAGATGCCAACAATGAAGCCACATTGGAATTGAGAACTGCTGCCATGCTTACTCCTAAAAGTTTCTACAGAATCGGGGTTTTGGTTCAACCAATCCCGCATGTTTACCTTTACGGTTTTCACATGCGGTTCGTTTAATCCAAATTCAGAACATGCTTTTGAGCCTGTCCACGGTTAGTGATACGGACACCCATCCCAAGACGTTTAGCGTTTCAGTCCAAAAATCCTCCAAACACCACTAAATAACAACTCTGTAATCTTCCATTGCCCAATTTGCAACCCCTAATTGGTAACATGTTGAAAACCAATTAATTAAATGGCAACCATCTCGTCAAGACTTGCTGGGCTTTCCAAGCCCTTGGCTCAAGCCGGCGTGCCGGTTATGGTCCTGCTCATCCTGGTCATGATGCTGGTGCCATTGCCGGCGCTCCTCTTAGACCTGCTATTTACGCTCAACATTGGCATGGCCATCATGGTCCTCATTGCCGCCTTGAACGTCAAAAACTTCAAGGACTTTGTCTCTTTTCCCACGCTTTTGCTCATCACCACCCTCATGCGTTTGTCGCTCAATGTGGCTTCCACGCGCATTGTGTTGTTAAACGGCCACTCCGGCACCGATGCTGCAGGCAAGGTCATTGAGTCTTTTGGGCAGTTCCTTATTGGTGGCAATTTCACGGTGGGAGTGGTCATATTTATCCTCATCACCATCATCAATTTCGTGGTCATTACCAAGGGCTCAGGCCGTGTGGCCGAGGTGTCTGCCCGCTTTGCCCTGGACTCAATGCCAGGCAAGCAAATGGCCATTGATGCCGACATGAATGCGGGCCTCATTAAGCAAGAGGAGGCCAAGCAGCGCCGTCAAGAAGTTGCACAAGAAGCGGACTTTTTTGGCTCTATGGACGGTGCTTCTAAGTTTGTGCGCGGCGATGCCATTGCCGGCATTCTCATTTTGGTCATCAACCTCATTGGCGGTTTGATCATTGGCATGATTGCGCACAACATGAGCTTTGACAAAGCGCTCACCGTTTACGGCACGCTCACCATTGGCGATGGCCTGGTAGCGCAGGTGCCTGCTCTCATTATTTCTACGGCGGCTGGTATTTTGGTCACGCGTGTGGCCACCGAGGACAATTTCTCGGAGCAGCTTTCGAAGCAGATGAGCAGCAACCAAAGTTCGTTGTTCATTGCCGCGGGTGTGCTGGGTTTGTTGGGCGTGTTGCCTGGTATGCCGCATACCATGTTCATTTCATTTGCACTTTTCTTTGCTGGCTTGGCGTACATGATCAGGCGCAAAGCGGCCAATGTGGTGAGCGACGCTGCAGCCCTCAACAAAACAGACGAAGCTCGGCAAGAGTTGGGCTGGACCGATGTGCCAGTGGTCGAGCCCTTGTGCCTCGAGTTGCCCTACCGCCTCATTCCCATGGTGGACAAGGGCGAAGACAGCGATCTCATCAAGCGCATCAGAGCCATTCGGCGCAAGTTCATTAACGACATGGGCTTCCTTACGCCTTCGGTGCACATTCGTGACAACCTGCAACTGCCACCCGAAACCTATCGCTTCTTAATTTATGGCGGCGAGGTAGGCCGCGGTCAGTGCTTACCCGACAGGCTGTTGGCCATTGCGCCGGAGGGTGTCGACCCTATGCCTGGTTTGCAAATTCGCGATCCCTCCTTTGGTATGCCTGCCACTTGGATTGAAACCAGCAGCCGAGAATTTGCCATTAGCCGTGGACACACAGTGGTGGAGCCCGCCGTGGTCATGGCCACGCACTTAGACACTCTTATTCACCGCCACGCTTCAGAGCTCTTGGGCCGGCAAGAAACGCAAGAACTGCTTGATCACTTTAAGGGCAGTTTTCCCAAACTGGTGGAAGATGTGGTGCCCAAGGTGGTGCCCTTGGCTTTGTTGCAACGTTTGCTACAGCTGTTGCTTGAAGAAGGCATCAATGTGAAAGACCTGCGAACCATTCTAGAAGTGGCCGCAGAGCACGCACCCAAAACGCCAGACCCGCTGGATATTCTGCCCATGGTGCGCCAAGCCCTGCGCCGAACCATTGTGCAAAACGCATTAGGCAGTGGCCAACAAGCCCGAGTATTGGGCGTGCAACCAGAGTTTGAGCGCCTCATTGAACAAGCCATTGGCACTGCCGCAGTAGCGCCCGATGGTGTGATTGAACCCTCGCTCATGCGCCTACTGGTGCAGGAAATTTCGACGCACGTAGACGATATGGAGGCAAAAAACTTGCCTCCTGTCATTGTGTGTAACCCCCGCACTAGACTAACTTTTGCAAGAATTGTGAAGAAAATTCGCAGTCAGGCGCATGTGTTGGCCATGACAGAATTGCCCCTAGACACGCAACTCACGTTCGAAAAATTCTTGTGTTCGCAGGCAAGTGCTGGCTAAATCAAATATAAACACAACAAAGCGGAATAAATATTTCAAATGGCCCCCCACAAAATCATTGCAGCCACCACCACAGAAGCGCTTAAGCTGGTTCGCGAGCAAGTGGGTGGCGATGCTTTGGTGTTGTCCACCCGAGATACACCAGACGGTGTGGAAATTGTGGCCATTTCGCCAGAAGCGCTGGCCAAGATGTCTCAGCGTCCTGAAGCCAAACCAGCGCCAGTTGTCAGCGCGCCTGCACCTGCGCCTGTTCCAGCCTCTGCCTCTGTTCCTAGCGTATTTAAGTCACCCACTACAAGCTATCCCAACACTGCCTCAGCACCTTCATTGAGTGCAGCAGCTCCAGAAGACAAACGCGTCGACAAACTGTTGGCCGAGTTTTCTGAAGTGAAGCAGCTGCTGCAAACCCATTTGTCAGCCCGCGCGTGGGACGACATGCAGGCGCAGTCCACAGAAAAAGCAGAAGCACTGCGGGTGTTGCTCAATGCTGGTTTTTCGCCACAGCTGTGTGGTGAAACGGCAGACCAGTTAAGCGCACAAGGCCCTTCCGACCTGCCTTTGATGGACCGGTTGCAAGCCCTCATTGAATCCAAAATTCAAACCCTAGATCCGCTCTCGGTGTTTGACCCTGGTGGTGTGTTTGCCTTCTTAGGCCCCACAGGCGTGGGCAAAACCACCGCCATTGCCAAAATTGCCGCCCGCTGCGTGCTGCGCTATGGCCGCGACCAATTGGCTTTGCTCACCACCGACACGTTTCGAATTGGCGCGCAAGAACAACTGAAGGTCTACGCCAAAATAATTGGCGTGCCTGTGGTGTCCTTGCGCGACAGCGATGATCTGGCCTCCAAGCTCAGCAGCATGAAAGATCGCCGCGTTATCTTGTTAGATACCGCTGGTGTAAGCCAGCGCGACACTCAAATGCTAGAGCAGTCTCAACTATTGTTAGAAGGCGCGCCTGCCCTCAAACGCATTTTGGTAATGAGCAGCACCACCGATTTGCGCACCCAAGAAGATGTGATCTTGATGTACCAAATGGCCGAGAAAAATGAAAAGTCTCGCGCTGTTACCGCGGCCATCATTACCAAAACCGATGAGGCCGCACAAATTGGCCCTGTGCTCGATTGTCTCATTCGCCATCAGTTGCCGCTCATGTTCTTGGCCAACGGCCAGCGTGTGCCCGAAGACTTAAGCCAAGCCAACACGGCTTACCTCAGCCACAGAGCATTGCGCCCGCGCATGTTGTCTAGCCGTTTGCAAATTCCCGACGACCAAATACCGGTTCACATGGCCGACCAGTTGAACGATTGGGTGAAGGCTTCATGAGTGAGCCGGCCACACTGAACGGGCTCAAAGACCAAGCAGATGGTCTGCGAGAGCTGTTTGGGCAATCGCCGCCCCCTGTGCATGTGGTGTGCTGCCCCAGCCGACCTGCGTTGGCTTTGTCTCTTGTGAATGAACTCAGCCTTGGCCTCATGGCATTAGAGCGCACCGTGATGTGGGTCGACGAAATTGATTTTGCGTGCCGCGAACTGGTGCCGTTGCCGTGCAAAGTGAAATTTGATTTGTCCAAAACTTTGCAAGGCTTTGTAGACCTGGACCAAAGCGTTGCGCCTCTTCAATCTTCACTTTGGTATGGTTTGTCTTTGCACACCGCTCGCATACAAGACAGCGTGCAAACTTTGTCCGATCGATTGATGCGAAGCGGGGTGGAGTTTGACACCATCGTCGTTTCAACGGCTGCTCTCAAAGCCGAGAGCTTCAAGCACTATGGCCCGCGCATTCACTGCACAGCCCTAACGGGTTGCGAAGCGGCAGAGCTGAATCAAACCTTTGAGTGGTTGGCCCAAGTCCAAGATCAAACGCCAGTGGCTTCTTGGAGTTTGGTGCTGGCCGGCGAAGCAGGTGCCTCAGAAAACACGGTGGGTTGGGCTGAAGAAAAAGTGCAAAGCAATTTAGGCTCGCATGTGAAAGTATTGGGGCACATAGACACAACGGTTCCTAAGTTGACCTTAAATGGCGCTTGGAAGCGCTGGCCCGAATTGACTGCCAAGCTCACCAACCATCTGTTGATTCACTAGCATGCCGCCTAAGTATCAACAAGATTTGGGCGAGCAGCTCAAACAATATCAACCGCTTGTAAAGCGCATTGCTTCGCGCATTGGCTCAAAGTTGCCAGCCAATGTGATGTTGGACGATTTGATTCAAGAAGGCATGACGGGCTTGCTAGATGCCTTGCAGCGTTATGTGCCGCAGCAAAACCAGAGCTTTGAGGCCTATGCCAGCATGCGCATTCGAGGCGCTATTTACGATGCCTGCCGCAAAGAAGACATCTTGCCGCGCAACCAACGCGATCAACTCGACTTGCTAGAAAAAGTAACCCAACGCTTAGAACACACCTTGGGCCGTCTGCCCACGGAGCAAGAGATTGCCAAAGAAGCAGGCGTGTCAATTGAAGAATACTTTGTGGTCATCGACACCTTCGTGAACGTGATGCCCATTGACGATGTGCCCGAGAATTTGTTGCCTACAGATTATTCGGCAGACCCCTTAGAGAAGGTGTCGGGCCAACAGTTCTTGGGGCAGGTGGTGGACATTTTAAAAACGTTGCCAGAAAAGCAGCGCTTGGTGATGGCTTTGCATTACCAAGAAGATTTGTCGTACAGAGAAATTGCGGCGGTGTTAGATCTCACGCCAGGACGCATTAGCCAGTTGCACACTCAAGCCATGATTTCTATTCGGGCCTTGCTCAACGTTTAAAACTTGCCCAGCAACTGGCCGCCACCCAAAAACGACACGCCACCTTCGCTTGAATAAGTAGCACCGGCAGAAGACTGCGCGGCATAAGCTTGAAGCGCTGCATTGCGCTGCATGGCCAAGCGAATCAGTTCGCCGTTAAGTTGGTGGTCTGAACGGGCCTGCGCCAGCCGATCGTTCAATTGCTTTTGTTGCTCTGGAGGGTAGGTGGCAATCAGTTGTTTCAAACCGTCAACGCCACCGGGGTGGTTCTCAAGACCCTTGAGGGCCATTTGGCTGTTCACAATGGCCGCTTCTAGGCCTGGCAATTCATGGGTTTCTAAAGTAAAGCGCAATTCATGCACAGCCTGAGCCACTTGCTCTACTAGGGCGTGCGTGCTTTCAAATGTCATGCAGTTGGAAATTAACGGTGGCCTGCGCGAACCGCAGCCACTGCGTCACCCAACAAGTTGCCAGCCACTTTGTTGTAGTCAATTTCAAAGGTGCCGTCGGCCAAGCGCTGGCGAATTTCTTTCACCAATTCAATGTCAAATTTGTCGCTGGCGTGGGCTTTCACTGCGGCGCTGGTGCTGGCGTTGGATTGAGCAGCCACAGCCACAGCCGCTTCGCTGATGCCAATGCGAACGGCTGGCTCAGATTTGTTGGGGGTAGGTTGTTGCAAAGACGCAGCAGCAGGGCCGCCCTGAAGGCTAGGTGCCTTGGGTTGTGCCAATCCACGAATGTCATTTTTAATCACCATGATTTACCTCATTCCATCACCACTTCAACCACGCCCTGCGAAACTGCAGTGCCTTGGATAATTTTGCCATCAGAAATGCGTACTTTAACTAATGCCCCCAAAGCCGCGTCAGCCAGAGCTTGTCCTGACGCATCGATGCCAAATCCACGGCCCACAATGGCCACCCGAACTTGGTCTCCCGATTTGATTACGGACATTGGCCTGAAATCGTTTAGTCGAAGGGCGTTTCCGGCCTGCTGAGCCCGGCTGAGCTCCATGTTTTTGAGCCATTCTGGGCTGTCTACCAAGCTGTCGCCCATCTTGGACAGGTCGCCATCCACCCATTTCCAGTCGTTGGGTGTTAAGACTTGCCCAGACTTCAAGGGCCTGGTGCTTGCCAAATAGCGGCCCTTGACCATCACATAAAGGCTCACCGGCCTGGCCCAAACCCGACCTGTATCGCACCTCAAATTCAAAAGAAGCTTGCCCCAGGCCTTGTCTTTTCTTAAAAGCTCAACACTTGGGTTTTTAGAACAGGCTGGAAACTCCAGCTTGCTTGGGTCCCATTGAATACTGAACTCTCGGCCCTCTAAAGAAGGGTGTTGGTCTAGAAACTGTTTTACGGCATCTTCAGCCTGAACGCTTAATGCAGCTTGTGCAGGGCTTGCCAAGCAAAACACCAAACAGAAAATAGATAACAAAGTACGCATAATGAGCTGCTTATGCCATTTTCAGGTCATGCTCAAACAATAATAGATCTCGCCCATGGCATCCAAAGCCACGCCCGAAACGCCCTCTGGCTTGGGGATATCTGGCGGCACGGCAAAAATATTCATATTTTGAGCAGGCAACACGCGCTCTACTTGAAGGCTTTGATTGGCAAGGCCTGAACACAAAGTGAGCAAGCCCGCAAAGCCAGTGCCATCGGCATGGGGGTCAAACTGAATAAATTGACCCGCACCCACCGCGTAGCGCACACCATTTTGAACATAGGGCGTCATGCGCATGCGCGAAAGGCTGCACGGAAACACCAATCTGTAGCCATCTGCCAAGCGTTTCACATGGCCCGCCACTGCCGCCATGCAGTGCCCCAGCTTTTGAAACTCTTCGTTGCTTAAGTTCAAGCCCAGCCAGTCCATGTAAATGGTGAGGCTTCTAGATTGCGCCTGAATGCTGCCAGCTTGGGCGCCCAATTCTCGGAGGGGGTCTAGCAAATCTAGCAAACTGCTGTCTAACCAAACCTCTTGCATGGCTTGAGTCGATAGGGGGAACAGTTGCGACAAAGGCACTTGGCCCACACGCAAAGTCCAGTCTTGCAACTCACTCAAAAGCGCGTCCATTTGCACCACTGTGCGTTCGTCGTCGCGTTGGTTCACAATGCGGGCGTTCTGAATCAGGCTAAGGCCTTTCATTCGCATGGCTTTAAAGCCAGGGTCGCCTTGGCCTAGCAGTTGCACTTGGGCGCTCTTGGGCGCCACAGCTTCAAAGCTGCTTAGCGATGCTGTGTCGCGCGAAACCAAAACTTGTAGCCTAGAAGCCCAAGGTCCAAATACTTTGAGCTGTGCATCGGGCTCCAGAATTTGCCCCAGTTGAATGTCCTTCAGGGCACTGGCCACGTTGGGCAGCAAACCTTGCGCAACATCTAAAACACTGGGCTGCCCCAATGTGAGTTGCCGTGCCACGTCTTCGACCAAGCTGGCTGCGGTGTCGAGGCCCAGCACCGACAATGCACCCGACAAATCGCGTGCATACAAAGCGCCCTGTTGCATGTCGACCGAGCCTACTTGAATACTGCGTGTCAAACCCTCTAAGCTATGTTCGGCATCGGACACCACCAAAGACAGGTGGTCAAACTGATGGGTTGCCATGGGGCCTCCCTGTCATTCTTTCATTTGCTCTGGGTGAGTTGAGCAAATCAAATCGTTTGCCATCGGGCACATCTTCCACGGCCACTTGCAATTTATCGGACAGGTCGCGCAATTGCTGGGTCATGCGCTTGACCGAATTTTTGAGATTCGAAATTTGCGACATCATGGCCACCACTTCTTGGTCGTTGCCCACGGGATCGGCTTGATGCAAATGTTCTTTGAGCAGGGCAAACGAACGGCCCAAATCGGAGGCGGTGGTTAAAACGGTTTGAATACCCTCGGCCGTGAAGGCCAAGTCGTACACCAAGTTTTCATGGGTGGCGCCAGAGCAAAATTGCAGGTGAATGTTCAAAAGCTTTTCGCGCAAAAGCATGAGCTCACTTTCTAGGTCGGCTTGCATGCGGGCAGTTGTGCGCCATGCCTGATCTTCCAAAGACTTTTCTGGCGATTCCACGGGCGTGTTCATTGTTTGCTGTAGCAATTTAGATTGCTCAAGCAAGCGGTTGAATTCGGCAATGAGTTCTTCTTGTTGGGTAATTGAAGTAGCCAAAGGTTGCGTGACGTCGCGCAATGTATTTTCTAATTGCTGCGTGAGACCTAGCCATTTTTGGGACATGAGTTTCAAATGTTGCTGGCCAGAAATGTGCGTTGCCAACAGCACCGAAAGACTAATGACCAAAAGGGCCATTGCACCCATTAGGCCCTCTGCCGCATTGCCAGGAAAGGCCAATTGAGACCAAGAAAACGGTGCTGGCGGCACGATCACTTTGGGCACCGGTGGCAGCTGCTCGAGCGTCGCCAGCAAACGCTCGTGAGCTCCCCACACTTTGCTCATTTGTTCATCGGTCGAGCGAAGACTTTGCATCAAGTTGTTGGCATTCAAGGCAGTTAAAAGAGTTTGAGCTGCTTTGGCTTGCGCTGCATTGGCGCTGTCGGTGAGCTTGGTTTCGCCCTCCAAGGCGTCCATTTGGGCATTGATTTGGCGCAAAGGCACTTTAGAGCTGGTAACAAAGCTCCAAGTGATGGGGGCAGAGATTGCAGGGGGCTTTGCAACACTTGGGCTGACGCTGGTACTGGCGTTAGGCGTTGTGAGCTTCACCCACTCGGCCACGCCTGTGTTGAACTCCCGAAAGGCTGAAAGCGGCACGGATGCCTGAGGAGAAACAGGGCCCTTGGGTTTGTAAAGCGCGCTCAAACTATCTCGGGTGCGCATCAAATTAAGCGTGGGCTCTTTGGCCAAGATGAGGGTGTTGAGGTCGTCCAAAATAAGATTGGCGCGGCCTGGCCAAATTTGCGCGTCGCGAGAATCGGCAGCAGTTTGAGTTGCTTTGGCAGAGGCCTGTGCAAAACCATCTAGCACCGGAATCCATTCTGCGATTGCAGCAAATAGCTCGGGCGTAAGAGCCTGATCGGCGGCCAAGCTACTCTTTAATTGATCAACGCCCTCCAGAACTTTGGCATGGGCCTGCGCCATGTTGTCTTGCGATTTATCGGGCGCGGGTGGTGCAATGGACAAACCAATCCAAAGGCTGGCCAGCAGAAGAACACAGCCTATGCCTATAAGAAAAGAAAGCAGCGTCCAAACGCGGCTGTTGCTGTCGCGCTGCATCTCAAGGCTGAGCTTGCGGCCCTCAAGCATGCGACTCTCCAGCCATATCGCCAGCCATTTCTCCAGACCGATAAACCACAGTCCATGCTTGGCCGTCGTGGTCTAAAGTGGCCAAGCCAGCCTTGGCCCAAAACGGACCTACCACCGACTGCACACGGCACCCTGTGGCAGACGAAATAGACGGATTCAACACAATGGCCCATTGAGTCAACTCACTTGAGGTTTGTGAGTGGCCGTTTGGTGGAAGGGCAAAACAATGGGAAAAAGACTTCATGAAGATGGCGCTACCATCGTGCACAGCCACATCCAATGGAATAGAAGAAGCGCTGGGGGTGTCTGCTTGCGTGTTTTTGAAAACAGCTGCAATGCTGTTGAGTGAAATGGCGTAGTTGGCACCCTGCCATTGCACGCCCAGCCATTGAAACAAAGGCCCGCTTGAAAGTGGCCTGTTGTCAAATTCAGAAAGGGTGTTTTCAAACATGGTTAGGCGCCATTTTAAGCGAGGGCTTTGAGATGGCGCAATTTTTTAGATCTTGCACATCATTGAATGTCGCTAGACAATGAGCACTTTCAAGGAGTGTGAATGAAAATGTACAAATTGACGGCTTGCATATTGGGCGCACTTCTATTGCTATCAGCTTGCGGAAGCTCGGGGCAAGCTCAAATGACGCCTGAAAAATTCAGAGACATGTATGGCATGCTGTTGAAATTGGACGAGTTGAAAAAGAAAGAAATCATCACCGATGCCGAGTTTCAAATGCAAAAAAAGAAACTCTTGGGTGAAGAAAAGACGCCCTGAGTCATTTGGGGCGGCTTTGCGCTAAGGCCCCGTAAGGACAAAAACCAGGCTTGGGCCCTACCTGCGGGTGAGTGCGGCAAGTGTTGGGCCGGTTGGCATACACCGTGCAATGCCGGCCCTTGGCATCTAAAAAATGGCAGTCTCCGCTGCTGCGCCTAGCCAGCGTATAGATGCTGTTCTTGAAATTGAAGTGGTCAATCAGGCCCGCCTTGCTCAGGCGCTTGGCAATTTGCTTGGGCTCTTCGTGCTCTGCCTCAAACGTACTGACCAAGTTGAGCCGAATCAGATCGGGCATTTTGACCTCCA
>JAPLPO010000081.1 GCA_026400155.1 Burkholderiales bacterium
ATACAAATGAAGCCTAAAGTGTAGGGACAGATGGTGCTATCAAGCAAGGCCAAATCATTGGTGTTGTCCCTATGTGAGAAATAGGCACGTCTTTATTCAGTAAGATGGCCTTTGAAGCGTCGAAACTCAGCAGTTATTTGGCTTATGTTGTTTCCGCCTCAGGCTTTTGGAGTAAAGCAAAGTTTTATGAGTCCCTTTATTCAAACCAATCTAGAGAAACCGCGCGCATGGTTTCCAAACGAGCTTCGTCAAGATTTCTCATGGGTTCACCACCTCAGCCGTGATGCCATCATCGAAATTGAGCAAGCGCTGCAGCACGCAAAGGCCACTCAAAAGTCGTGGCTCGAAATGACAGCCAACGATTTCCCTCTTCAAAGCCATGCCAAGCAAGCTATACATCAAGCCTTTGCCGTCACACAAACAGGCTATGGCATGTGTCTCCTGAAAGGTTTTCCCGTAGAGCGTTGGTCGGTAGAGGATGCGCGCTTGGCTCACTGGGGAATTGGCTTGAATGTGGGCGTGGCCAGAACTCAAAATCGGGCCAGTCAGGTGATGAACGATGTGCGTGACGAAGGCGGAAGCTACAAAGTTAAAAATGGGCGAGGGTACAACACCAATGCCGGTTTGGACTTCCATGTTGACTCCTGTGATGTCGTGGCCTTGCTTTGTTTGCAAACCGCCAAAACAGGTGGCACCAGCAAAGTAACCAGCTCCATGGCGATCGTCGACGAAGTTAAACGCTTGCGGCCTGACCTGATTCCTGTGATGCAGCAGCCTTTTTATTACAGCTATCAGGGCACCAACGATGCCACACAGCCCCCTTTTTACAAGTGTCCCATTTTGGGCGACGATCCAGATTTCTTTGCGTTGCGCGCCAACCGAAAAAATGTCACTGCGGCTCAAGTCGATTTTCCAGAAGTGCCACGTTTAACTCAACAGCAAATTGAGTTGCTAGAGCTATTGGACGAACTTCTGCCCGACGACAAATTTTGCTATTCGATGCAACTCGATCGCGGCGACATGCAGTTGCTCAACAACTACGTGGTCATCCATTCAAGGACCAACTTTGAAGACCACGAAGCGCCAGAGCTCAAACGCCATTTGTTGCGTCTTTGGCTCAGCATTCCGCAAGGGCAACGCTTACCGTCCTTGTGGAAAGAATATTTTGGCGAGATTGAAGCGGGCTCAGTGCGAGGCGGCGTTCGGGGTAACCAAATTACAGAAGAGTTTTTGGCTTATGAGCGTCGCCAAGCGGCCAATTTGGGAATGAAACTTTTGCAGAAGGTTTGAAGCATTGAAGCTTCAAACCGTCAATGGCGTGACATCGGCCAGCAAAGCGACAAGCTTGCTCAGTCGGTTGTCAAGCCGCAGGCCTTGACGCCTGCTTTGCAAATGATTTCGTCTTCATCGCCCGTTCCGCCACTGGCACCCACGGCACCCAGCACATTGCCATGGGCGTCTTTGATCAAGACAGCACCCGGTTGAGGCAAAAATTTGCCTTCTGCGGTAGCCGATAGGCTGACAAAAAAGTTAGGGTTGTCTTTGGCTCTTTCGGCCAACACACGGCTAGACGCGCCCATGCCCACAGCACCCCAGGCTTTGCCGCGTGCAACGTCAAAGCGAAACATGCTTGCACCGTCTTCGCGGCCAAACGCCACCAATTGGCCTGAAGCATCCAACACGGCTATGCCCATGGGCTTGTAGTTGGCTGCGCGAGCCGCGGAACGGGCGCCCTGAACGATTTGATTGGCTTGATCGAGTGTGAGTTGGCTCAAAGTAGTCTCCTAATGGGTGAGATGGTGTAGTTGCTATTCAAATTTGGGAATGATGTTTTTGGGTGGAGGCATGAGGAAATCAAAGTCAGCGCCCTTGTCGGCCTGCAAAACACGTTCTAAGAATAACTTCTGATAGCCTCGTTCCGCGGTGGGTACTTTAACAGGTTGAGCTGCTTGCCTTCGAGCCAATTCTTGATCTGAAATCAAAAGGCTTAGTTCTCGATTGGCCACACTCAAGCGAATTCGATCGCCGTTTTGAACATACGCCAAGGGCCCACCCAATGCCGATTCTGGGGTGACATGCAATACGATGGTGCCAAAAGCGGTACCACTCATCCGGCCATCAGAAATGCGCACGATGTCTTTGCAACCTGCCTTAGCCAGTTTTTTGGGAATGGGCATATAGCCTGCTTCAGGCATGGCGGCGCCTTTGGGGCCGATATGCTTCAATATCAAAATGTCGTTTGCTGTAACGTCCAAGTCTTCAGAGTCAATTCGCAAAGCCATGTCTTGCAAATTTTCGAAGACTACTGCGCGCCCCTCGTGTTCCATGAGTGAAGCACTGGCGGCAGATTGCTTGATGATGGCGCCACCTGGCGCCAAGTTGCCCCTCAGCACAGCTATGCCACCTTCTTTGTAAATGGGATTGGCTCTGCTTTTCACCACATTTTGTTGAAATCCAGGTCCTGAAGCTTCAATCCATTCACCCAAGGTGTGGCCTGTGATGGTCAGAGCATCTAAATGCAACAGGGGCTTGAGTTCTCGCAACAAAGTGGCCATGCCAGCCGCATGGTGAAAATCTTCCATGTAAAACTGGCTCGAAGGTTTGAGGTCCAGTAGAACAGGTGTGTGGGTGGAGCCTCCAATAGCCAACAAAACACGCATGGCATTTTCAAAAGATTTTTCGGTGAGAATCTTGTCAATGCTCAAGCCTTTCTTGGCTATCTCCACAGCGATGCGGCCACTTTCCTCGGCAACGCGTATTCGATCTGCTGTGACGGCCGGCGGGGAAGCCCCTCCAGGTACCGTCAGGCCCAATGCTTCTGCAATGCATGCCATGGTGCTGGCCGTTCCCATGACAGAACAGGTACCCACGCTTGCAACCAATTGGGTGTTGACTTCTTGGACCTCTGCCTGGTCAATTTCTTCGGCTCTGAATTTGCCCCAATAACGTCGGCAATCGGTGCATGCGCCAACCCGCTCACCCCGGTGTGAGCCAGTGAGCATCGAGCCCGTGATAAGTTGGACGGTGGGCAGACCTGCCGAGGCGGCCCCCATCAATTGGGCTGGCACTGTTTTGTCACAGCCTCCAATCAAGACCACTGCATCCATGGGCTGTGCACGCAGCAGTTCCTCGGTGTCCATGGACATGAGATTGCGCAGGAACATGCTGTTGGGTTTTGTAAAACTTTCGTGAATTGACATGGTTGGAAAAACCATGGGCAATCCACCAGCCAACATCACGCCTCGCTCTACGGCTTGAATTAGCTGTGGGGCATTGCCATGGCAGGGGTTGTAGGCGCTGCCTGTATCGGCAATTCCAATCACGGGGCGGTCTAATGCGCTGTCGCTGTAGCCGGCACCTTTGATAAAGGCCTTGCGCAAAAATAGTGAAAAGCCCGTGTCGCCATATTGCGTTAAGCCTTTTGACAGACCTTCTGTCTGGGAGTCTTTCTTGATTGACATTGAATCGAATTCCTTTAGAAGCCATGAGACCTTAGCAGAACGATTTTTTCGAGGCAAGTGAATCGTTAGATAATCTCTTATTGGAATGACCCCTTTGAATGTTTTCTTGATTTAATTGAATGACAAAAATGAACGATTTGAAACTTGGAACCCCTGCGCTCGACCGCATGCCTCCCATACCCGATGACCAAATGTCGACTGACCAAAAAAGGATCATGGATGAAATTGCGGCAGGCCCTCGCGGTCGGATTGGTGGCCCCTTCATTTCGCTGATGCGAAGCCCTGAGTTGATGGACCGACTGCAAAAGGTGGGTGAGTACCTGCGTTTTCAAAATACAGTTGGCTTGCGCAATTCTGAATTTGCAGTCCTCATTGTGGCCAGACATTTTTCTCAGCCCGTCGAATGGGCCATTCACCGGCCGATTGCCGAAAGAGAAGGGGTCTTGCCCGCCACGTGCGATGCCATCGCCGAAGGTCGTCGCCCCGATGGCATGAATGATGATGAGACACTCATCTACAACGTGTTGGAAGAACTGCACACCAACCGCAGTTTGAGCGATGTCACCTATCAGCAACTCCTCACACGCTTTGGTGAAAAAGGGGTGATTGATTTGGTGGCCCACTATGGTTATTACAGTTTGCTTGCAATGACCATGAATGTGGCTCGCACGGCGGTGCCTGCAAACGCCGTTGGCGTCCCCGGGTTGAAATCTATTCCTGGATAAACCATGATCAATAAGTTTGTGGCCAGCGTGGCAGATGAATTGGCCGATACGCCCGATGGTGCCACTATTTTGATTGGCGGTTTTGGCACTGCAGGCATTCCCGATGAATTGATTGAAGGGCTCTTGCTACAAGGCGCCAAAGATTTAACGCTGGTGAACAACAACGCTGGCAATGGCGAGCATGGCTTGGCCGCGCTTCTGAAGGCAGGGCGTGTTCGCAAGGTGGTTTGCAGTTTTCCAAGACAAACTGATTCTTTTGTCTTTGACAGACTGTACCGTTCAGGGCAAGTTGAATTGGAGCTCGTGCCACAAGGCAACTTGGCAGAACGCATTCGTGCTGCAGGCGCAGGTATTGGCGGTTTTTTTTCAGCCACAGGCTATGGCACCGAGTTGGCCAAAAATCCCGATGGCACCTTGAAGGAAACCCGTGAAATCAATGGCCGAATGTATGTTTATGAAACCCCCATTCATGGCGACTTGGCGCTCATTCGGGCCGAACGTGGCGACCGCTGGGGCAATCTCACATTCCGCAAAGCTGCCCGAAATTTTGGGCCCATCATGGCCATGGCCGCCCGCAAAACGGTTGCAACGGTTTTTGAGAAAGCAGAGCTGGGTGACATGGACCCAGAAACCGTGATCACCCCGGGCATCTTTGTGCAAGCTGTCGTTCACATTGAACGTGTGGCCACTCAAGCTGGAGGTATCAAAGCATGACTTACACACGTCGAACCAAAGATGAATTGGCTGCCCGTGTTGCGCAAGATATTCCTGATGGCGCTACCGTCAATTTGGGCATTGGTCAGCCTACTTTGGTTGCCAATCACATTCCTTCTAGCCTTGAAATTTTGTTGCACAGCGAGAATGGTATTTTAGGAATGGGTCCTGCACCTGCGGCTGGTCTGGAAGACTACGACCTGATCAACGCTGGCAAGCAGCCTGTCACACTACTGCCGGGGGGTTCTTATTGCCATCATGCTGACAGCTTTGCCATGATGCGCGGCGGGCATTTGGACATTTGTGTGTTGGGCGCTTTTCAAGTCAGTGCCACTGGTGATCTGGCCAATTGGCACACGGGAGAGGCTGACGCTATTCCTGCCGTGGGTGGTGCCATGGATTTGGCCGTTGGTGCCAAGCAGACCTGGGTCATGATGGACCTGCTGACCAAGCAAGGCCAGAGCAAACTGGTCTCTCAATGCAGCTACCCCTTGACGGGTATTGGCTGTGTGAAACGTGTCTACACCGATCTGGCCACACTGGCTTGTTCTCCCTCAGGTTTATCGGTGATTGATATGGTGCCAGGCTTGAGTTTGGAGGCTTTGTCGCAACTCATTGGTTTGCCACTGGCTTTACAGGCTTCGTCGCCAAAATAAAACACAGTGAGCCCAAGCCCGAAAGCAGAGCCAGTAGGCTGAACCCCCATTGGTAATCACCCGTGAGATCAGCCAACACGCCAGCCACCATTGGCCCTGCAATTTGACCCACGGCAATGATGGCCGCAGACAAGCCCAAAATTAGACCAATGGCGTTGCGACCAAAATAATCTGCCCGAATGGCTTGCATAAACGGACCGCGCAAGCCCCAGGCGACGCCGTGAAAAACCCCAAATGCCATCAGCATGGCCATGTCGTTGGCAAAAGTGAGGCAAAGCATGCCCAGCGCATGGGCCAGCATGCACATGGCTGCTACTTTTCTTTTGTCAAACATATCGCCCAAAGTGGCGCCCATCAAAATGCCCACCAATTGCGCAAAGGTCATGATCA
>JAPLPO010000094.1 GCA_026400155.1 Burkholderiales bacterium
CGCCGTTGCCGACTGCCAGAACCTGGTCGATCACGATTTCCTGGCCCACGTCCGCAGCAATCTGTTCTACTTTAATTTTTTCGCCAGCAGCAACACGATACTGTTTGCCGCCGGTTTTTATGACCGCGTACATAATGACCTTTTTGATATTTTTTTGATATCTGGAATGGATGTTCCCTAGGACGAACCCTAAGGAACCGCGGATTTTAGCACGGTCTTTTGAGGCTTGCCAAGCCCCCTATTTCTAATATTTGAGTCATACCAGCTGCGTTTTGGCTCTCTATAATCAGGCTCACGAACAGAAATCCACCCTTCAACGCAGGTTTTTTGGGGGGTTCTGCCCACGAATTTTGTTGACCAAAGACATTTTGCCCACCTCCACCGCACCTCTTCCAGCCTCTCCAGCCTCCGCTTTGGCCTTGGTGGCAAGTGACATGGCTCGGGTTGATGAAGTCATTGCCAAACGACTGAGTTCTGGCGTGCCGCTGGTGGGGCAAGTGGCTCAATACATTATTTCTGCGGGTGGCAAACGCCTTCGGCCCGTCATTTTGCTGCTGACCAGTGGCGCATTGGGCTACCAAGAAACTCACAAATACAGTTTGGCGGCCGTTGTCGAATTCATTCACACGGCCACTTTGCTACACGATGACGTGGTGGACGAGTCGACTTTAAGGCGTGGTCGGCCCACAGCCAATGAGAATTTTGGCAATCCAGCCAGCGTATTGGTGGGTGATTTTCTGTACTCCAGAGCTTTCCAAATGATGGTGGATGCAGGCAGCATGCGCATCATGCAAGTGTTAGCCGATGCCACCAACATCATTGCTGAGGGTGAAGTTCTGCAGTTGATGAACATGCACGATGCTTCCTTAGACGAAGCCGCCTATTTGCATGTCATTCGGTCTAAAACCGCCAAATTGTTTGAGGCCAGTACTCGTTTGGCCGCCATTTTGGCCAAAGCTTCGCCTGAGTTGGAAGAAGCTTGCGCCAACTATGGCCAGGCATTGGGCACTGCTTTTCAAGTGATTGACGATGTCTTGGATTACGAGGGCAATGCCGCCGAAATGGGCAAAAACCTCGGCGACGATTTGCGGGAAGGCAAAGCCACCCTGCCACTTATTTTGGCCATGCAAAAAGGCACGACAGAACAACGAGCGCTCATTCAAAAAGCCATCGAAACAGGTTCTGTTGACCAGCTGAGCAGCGTCATTGCCATCGTGCGCGAAACGGGGGCCCTCGAAGCCAGCCGCAAAGCGGCCATGTCAGAAGCGCAGCGCGCTGTCGATGCGGCTCAGCACCTGCCGGATGGTCCCTACAAAGACGCTTTGGTTGCGCTAGCGTCTCAATTGCTTGAGCGAAGAACTTAATCGCCAGCAGGATAGGCCGACATCAATTGTGAAAATCTGGCCATGTCGATATTGCCACCACTGATGATCACGCCCACTTTTTGACCTTTCAAAGAAGCGCCCGCTTGAAAGGCCGCAGCCAAGGAAAGACAGCCTGTCGGCTCCACAATCATCTTCATGCGTTCGGCATAAAAACGCATGGTTTGAACAAGTTGCTCATCCGTGACGGTGTGAATGTCTTTCACCAAGGCCTTGATGATCTCAAATGTGATGGCCCCCACCATGGGCGTTTGGGCGCCATCGGCAATGGTCACTGGCGTTGCAATTTTGACGCGCTCGCCTTTTTTCAAAGATTGCTGCACATCATTGCCGGCAGCTGGCTCTACCCCCACAATTTGGCAACCGGGCGACAGCGCCTGCGTGGCCAATGCGCTGCCACTTAAAAGCCCGCCACCCCCCAAACACACAAACAGCGCATCCAATGCCCCAACTTCTTTGAACAACTCAAGCGCCGCAGTGCCTTGACCTGACAACACATCGGGATGGTCAAAGGGCGGAATGAAGGTCAGCCCTTTTGAGCGGGCCAGTTCTGTCGCAAGAACACTGGCATCTTCGCTATAGCGGTCGTAGCCAATGACCTTGGCTCCATAGCCTTGAGTGGCCGCCAACTTGGCGGCAGAGGCATCATGCGGCATGAAAATGGTGGCCGGAATTTGAAGAATTTGTGCCGACAAAGCCACTGCCTGCGCATGATTGCCCGAAGAGTAGGCAACCACACCAGCACGCCTTTGTGTTTCGCTCAATTTGGCCAGCGCATTGAAGCCACCCCTGAACTTGAACGCACCCATGCGCTGGAAGTTTTCACACTTGACAAAGACCTGCGCTTGCATTCGATGGTCCAAAGTGCGCGACCGAAGAACAGGGGTTTTGTGAGCGACGCCTTCTAGCCTTGCAGCTACTGCCAAAACATCTTCGAAGGTGGGTAAAGCTTGCGGCATGCCTGCCTAGGTTAGGAGCGAATGGCTGAGGCCATCAGTTTGCCCAGTTTCTCAAAATAATCGATGCTCACTTGAGTGGGCACTAAAAACTTGACCTTTTGATTTTGCTCGGTCTGCATCACCTGAATCAAACCTGCTTTTTTCAAAATCTCAATGCGCCGGTGAATGGTGGCGGGGCTGGCAATGTCACTCAATTCCATGGTTTGAGTGACCACCAGAGGTTGTCCTTGCGCACTTTTAATGGCAATTGTTTCAAGTAATTTTTTGCCAATATCGTCAATGCCCGAAAGATCGATGTTTGATTTGCGCAGAGTTTCTGCCAACACCAAATACCGCAAGTAAATTTGTTTCATGATGAATTGCTTGATGAGCGATTGAAAATCAAAAATTTTGTCGGTCTGTGGCTGGGCTTGCTGATCTTTGAACCATGAACTTAAAGGCCAACAAAACCAGCAAGGTTCCCACCCAATTGCTCAATGCCATGGCACCAAAACTCAAGGCCAAGTTGTCAGTGAGCCCTAGCGCATAGAACCAAAGCTGATGCAGCAACGCACTGAGCGTAGCGAAAAGAAGTGAAATTTTCAACAAGGTCTTTGGAGAGACCTCTTTAAATTCACGGTCTAAACCCAGAAAAATGATGCTGAGTTGGCGGGCCAGCAAAGGCGAGAGTCCTGCTAGACAGCCTGTGAGCAAAGCAAACTGAAACCCCAATTCGGGATGATCTTGATAGATCCAAAAAATGCCGCCCAATGCAATTCCCAAGGCCCCAGATTCAAGCGCCAAGAGGACCAGGACAAACCTGATGCCGCTGGGGAAAAAAACCCAGTGCACGTCAAAGGGAAAAGCAGGCTCGCCCAAGACCCACTCATTCATGAGCAAGGACAGGTAGTAAATACCTGCCGAAACGGCCACAATCAAGATTTTTTTAATGAATCGCATCAAGATGTTGGATTGAAAAACAAGCGGATGTGTTGGCCACGGCAGATTGTGCATCTTATTTTGCTAGACAATGACACTGGGCGACAAAGCTTCATTTAGCACTTTAAATTCAAGGAAGTTTCATCATGTCAGAAATTCGACCTACCAACAATCGACCCGACACCCCTCGCGTGCAACAAGATCGCCCCGTTAAAACTGAGCAAAAAAAAGAAGACCCAGCACAGAGAACTGAGGCTCAACGAGAAGTACCGAGGCAGGCGGTGCAGAACTCTCAAAAGACTAAGGGCGGCAACGTCGACATCACGGTCTAATTGTTTTGGACATCGCGGCATCACTTAAAATGACTGGCTTAAACCGTCAAACAGAAGGTACTCCCCATGGGCGCGCAGTGGAAAGCAAAAGGCAAGGCACAAGCCGCAGACGCTAGAGGCAAACTCTTTGGACGTCTGGCCAAAGACATCATGATGGCCGCCAAAAGTGGGCCCGACCCAGCTGCCAACTCTCGACTCCGACTGGTGGTAGAACAAGCCCGTAAAGTCTCGATGCCCAAAGACACGCTTGAACGTGCCATCAAAAAAGGGGCCGGCCTGTTGGGTGACCCCGTCAATTTTGAGCGCGTTATCTACGAGGGATTTGCACCGCATCAAGTTCCTGTGATGGTCGAAGCACTCACAGACAACCTCAACCGCACAGCTTCTGAAGTGCGCGTTTTGTTTCGAAAAGGTCAACTGGGCACCTCTGGCTCAGTATCTTGGGATTTCGATCACGTGGGTCTGATTGAAGCAGAAGCAGCACAAGCCAATGCAGATGCAGAACTGGCGGCCATTGAAGCTGGCGCGCAAGACTTTGAAGTGGCCGATGAAGATGGCGTGACTGTGTTCATTACCGATCCAACAGATTTAGATCTGGTCAGTAAAGCCCTGCCAGATCATGGCTTTACAGTCTTGTCTAACAAATTGGGGTACAAACCTAAAAACCCAGTCGATCCTGCCAACCTGTCTGCAGAGCAACTGGAAGAAGTGGACAATTTCTTGGCCGCCATTGACGGCAACGACGACGTCCAAAACGTATTTGTGGGTTTGGCCAATCAATGACAATCGATGAATCAATTAAGTCATGACTTGATGATCACAATGACACCTATTTCAAGTCATTTTGCCCCTGGTCAAGATTGCTATGAAAGCGTTTTCATGATAAGTTCTATTCTTGAAATGACTTAATTTATGAAAAACAAGCGTGCCGAAAATGTCAAGTCTGGGCCCGTCACACTTGAGCGTGTTGCCAAGTTGGCTGGTGTCTCTCCAAGCACTGTTTCCCGTATTCTCAACGGTACTGCTGTCGTCAGCGATGAAAAGAGAAAAGCCATTGACGAAGCTATTGCAGAATTAGGTTTTATTCCCAACCCAGTCGCAAGAGGTCTTGCTGGTGGACGCACTTTGAGTATTGGGGTCGTGACTCAAGCCATAGACAGTCCTTTTTATGGCCCTGCTCTGCGCGGTATTGAAGATGAACTCGACAGCGCTGGCTACAGCCCTTTGTTTGTGAGCGCCCATTGGAATCCCGTGACTGAAGGCCGCTGCATTGATGTCCTTAGGTCGCGCCGTGTTGATGGATTGATCGTTTTAAACGGCCGCTTAAGTGACCAAGCACTTAAAAACACTGCCAAGCATTTACCAATCGTTGTCACAGGGCGAAATATCAAAGGTACGGGTATTTATGCTCTTAACTTCGATAACTTTGCAGGGGGCGTCTTAGCCACAGAACATTTGATTTCTTTAGGCCATCGCAAAATTGCATTTATCGCGGGTGATGCCGCTCACCCAGATGCCAATGAGCGGTTTCGCGGTTACACCACAGCCCTCAAAAATGCCAGCATTACTTTTGACTCGCAGTTGGTGGTGTCTGGGGACTACCAAGTCGATGGGGGCCTCAATGCCACAGATCAACTTCTTTCAAGCCGTCGCAAATTTACTGCACTCTTTGCAGCCAACGACCAAATGGCATACGGCGCTGCTCTAAGCTTGCATCGCAAGGGTCTCAAAATTCCAGAAGATGTGTCCCTCATTGGCTTTGATGATCTTTATCATTCCATCTATGTTGCGCCTCCTTTGAGCACAATCCATCAACCAGCCTATGAACTGGGCCGCTTAACTGCCTCTGCTATTTTGCAAATGTTGGCAGACACCAAGCCCACAGCCTTCATGCCTGCACCTAAGTTGATCGTTCGGGAATCGACAGCCAAGCCTTGATTGAGCACAGCTCTAAGGGCTAGGGATAACCCTTTGACTCAATTTGACAGCGATCACTATAATTCTTGAAAGCGCTTTCATAAATCGCTTTCGGTGTTTCACTCTGGTCAATTTGCGCCTGAGTTTCGTATTGCCACAATGTTTTCAAATATACGATCTGTTGTCATAGCAGTTTTGCTAAGCCATTTTGCACTCTGTGCACAAGCTCAGAAAGTGTTAACTGTGGCCGCCTATCCTGCGGTAGACAGCATTATCAAAGCAGCACTGCCTGCTTGGGAGAAAAAACACCCAGGTATTCAAGTCAAGGTGATCAGTCGAGCGTACGCCGATCACCATACTGCAATGACCACCGCATTGTCTACATCGTCCAAACCGCCTGATGTGATGGTTCTGGAGTCAAGCTACGTTGCCCGCTTTGCCACCGGGGGTGGACTTGAAAATCTTGGCGCCCCACCTTACAGCTTGAACGAATCGAAGCATTTGTTTGTTGCATTTTCAATTGACCAAGCCAAATCTTCCACGGGTCAGTTGGTTGCCATACCCACCGACATAGGTCCTGGTACCTTGCTGTACAGACAAGACTTATTGCTGAAATCAGGACTTCAAGAAGCCAACTTAACAACCAGTTGGGACAGTTACATCAATGCCGGGGTTGTCATCAAAAGATCAACGGGTGCCTACCTCGTAGCCCATGCTCGGGATGTGAAAGATTTGATTATTCGTGGCGGCGTTAAATCAGGCGAAGGTTTGTATTTTGATGCGGCAGGTCATTCTCTTGTGACCACCGAACGATTTGTTAAGGCCTTTGAGTTGGCCAAGCGAATTCGAGACAACAAATTGGACGGCAAAATCAGCGCATGGTCTAACGAATGGGCAGAAGGCTTTCGACGAGGTCATGTTGCCACTCAAATGTCTGGTGCATGGATCGCAGGCCATCTTAACAACTGGCTTGCACCTGAAACAAAGGGACTCTGGCGTGCATCGCAATTACCCGAAAATACTTGGGCCGCATGGGGCGGAAGCTTCTACGCCATTCCAAAAGCTGCAACACAAAAAGAGCTTGCCTGGGATCTGATTCAATTGATGACTCTCAATCCTGAACGCCAGTTACAAGCCTTCAAATCACAAGACGCTTTTCCTGCACTGATCAGTGTGCATAACGATGCTTTTTTCAATGAGCCTATCGCTTTTCTAGGACAACAAAAGGCCCGAATTTTATGGCGCGAAGCAACGCGCCATATTCAAGCGGCTAAAGTTCATCGACTGGATACTTTTGCGGATGAAGTTGTCAACACAGAACTCGACAAAGTGCTCAATCAGGGCAAGGATATCCGCTTGGCATTGAAAGATGCAGACCGTTTACTGGAGCGTCGTGCGCGGCGTTAACTCCATGGCCCAATTATTTTCCACACTTCAGCGCCGTCCACGTTGGCGACTCCATCCCAAATTTGTGCCCTACGTTCTACTTGCACCTTTTGTTCTTTTATTTTTTGTTTTTGGTCTGTTTCCGCTGCTGTTCTCTTTATTTCTGGCATTTCAAAGTTGGGAGCCCACGTCTGGATTGGCCAACATGACTTACGTAGGCCTGGATAACTTTATTTTCACACTAGAAGATGAATGGTTTTGGAAATCTATCAAGAACACTTTTTGGCTGGCTGCAGTGTCTGGAATTCCGCAACATCTCATTGCAATCCCGCTAGCTTGCGTCATTCATGCCCAGTTTAAGCGTACACGCAATGCCACTGTAGGCGCCTATTTTTTACCGTACATCACTTCCACTGTGGCCATTGCCATGATGTTCAGCACCTTGTTCTCAACTGACTACGGACTGATTAATCAGGTGATTTCTGGGGCAGCCAAGCTGCCTTTGATTGGTAGTTTTTTTCCGCAACAACCCATTGATTGGTTGGGTGAATCTGAGTTCATCAAGCCTGCAATTTCATTTGTGGTGTTTTGGCGGTATGTCGGATTCAACACAGTCTTGTACTTGGCAGCCCTTCAAACAATTCCGAAAGATATGTATGAAGCAGCAACCATGGATGGTGCCAATCGTTGGAATCAGTTTTGGTACATCACTTTGCCAAGTCTCAAACCAATGATTTTTTTTGGTGTGACTTTGACTCTGATTGGCGGTTTGCAATTGTTCGAAGAACCCTTCATTTTGACAGGCGGCCGAGGGGGCAGTGATCAATCTGGCATGACAACAGCAATGTACATGTATCGGACTGCGTTTGATTTCAATGATTTCGGAACAGCCAGCGCTTTGTCCTGGATTCTTTTTGTTTTTGTGGCTGTCCTAACTTGGTTAACCAACTTGGCATTCAAACCCAAGGGTGGAGAAACATGATGGCTGAAAGTCGTCGATTGTCAGGCAATCATTCTCTCAGTGTGGTGACTGCATATGTCATGGTGGGTTTGGGTAGCCTGATCATGCTTGCGCCGTTCTATTTCATGTTTGTATTTGCCACACACAGTAAGACTGAAATATTTACACTGCCACCGCCCCTATGGCCTGGCACTGCTTTTTTTGAAAATTTAAAAATTCTGACTGAAAAAATTCATTTCTGGAACAGTCTCGGCTGGAGTCTCTACATTGCATTGGCGTCTACTGTTTTGACCTTGATCTTTTGCTCCATGGGGGGATATGCATTTGCCATGTTTGAGTTCAAGTTTAAAAAACCATTGTTTCTTTTGGTCATGGGGACCATGCTCATACCATCTTTTTTGGGCATGATCCCAACATTCATGATCATGGACGTGCTGGGCTGGATCGATCAGCCGCATGCTCTTTTTATTCCTGGTGCCGCCAGCGCTTTTGGTATTTTTTTAATGCGCCAATTCGTTTTGACATCCATTCCTAGAGAACTCATTGAGGCAGCAAGGATGGACGGTTGTTCAGAGCTAGGGATATATGCGCGCATCGTTTTGCCCCTGTTGCAGCCTGCCTTGGGCACACTCGGCCTGATTACTTTCATTGCTTCGTGGAATAACTTTATAGGGCCATTGGTGGTCATGCGTTCCCCTGAAATGTACACATTGCCATTAGCGCTGAGAAGTATGCAAAGCCCGGTAGACACCGAGTGGGGGGCATTGATGGCTGGCTCTGCCATTGCAACCATTCCACTATTGATCTTGTTTGCTTTCTCATCCAAACGATTGATTGAAGGCCTAACGTCAGGCGCAGTCAAGTAATGCCTTTTTTTATACCAATTAAATTCCAAGCACATGTCTGATTTAAATAATGCAATGCTCATGAAAAAGTTTCCAAAAGATTTTATTTGGGGCGTTGCCACTGCTGCATTTCAAATTGAAGGTGGCGGTCAATCTGATGGCAAAGGTCCTTCAATTTGGGATCGGTTTTGCGAGCAACCAGGTGCCATTGCCGATGCCAGCAATGGCCTAGTTGCTTGTGACCATTACAACAATTGGCAAAACGATATTCAAATGATTTCAGATTTAGGCGTCAATGCGTATCGAATGTCTATTTCGTGGCCTCGCGTTCAACCAGCAGGCAAGGGGGCATGGAATTCAAAAGGTTTAGATTTTTATGACCGCGTTATCGATGCATTGTTTGAAAAAAATATTGCAGCATCAGTCACATTCAACCATTGGGATCTTCCAGATGCTCTTCAGCAAATGGGTGGTTGGGCTAACCGTGAGACCGTTCATCACTTTGTAGACTATGCGCAAACCGTGGCTCGTCGCTTGGGTGACCGGGTCCAATCCTTTACAACACACAACGAGCCTTGGGTGATTGCGCATCTCGGTCATGAAACAGGCATATTTGCGCCAGGAATTAAACACAGAGGCCTTGCGACACAAGTTTCGCACCATCTGTTGCTGAGTCACGGTTTAACTTTGCAAGCACTGCGCGCTGAGTGTCAAACCGCCAAATTAGGAATTGTTTTGAATTTAGCGCCGATGCATTCTGCAACTGAATCAGCTGAAGATAAACAAAAAACAATCCTGGAAGATGGCCGGCTACTGCGTTGGTACATGGATCCAATCTTTAAGGGTCAATATCCCGCCGATGTTTTGGATTTCTTGGGAAGTGATGCCCCTCAAATTGAGTCAAACGATATGGCTCACATTCAACAACCACTAGACTTTTTAGGTGTTAACTATTACTCAAGATCAGTGGTCAGCGCAACGGATCCATGGGACGTACAGAAAAGCGGTTTACCACTGACAGACATGCAATGGGAAGTTTATCCACAAGGCTTGACAGAATTGCTGGTTCGAATGCATCGAGACTATCCTCTACCTGCTATTTACATCACAGAAAATGGCGCAGCTTTCAAAGACAAAGTAGTCAACGGCGGCGTCCACGACAAAAATCGCATTGATTACTTGCAGCAACACATCAGCGCACTATCAAACGCCATCGAGCAAGGCGTACCTGTAGAGGCTTATATGGTATGGAGCTTGATGGATAATTTTGAATGGGCCAGTGGCTATGAAAAAAGATTTGGCATAGTTCACGTCGATTACGAGACACAAAAGCGGGTTCTGAAAGACAGTGCACTTTGGTACAAACAGTTTTTAAAGCAAGTAACCCTATTACCAGAGTCAACTCATCAAAACCTCAACGAACCCGCAGTGACCGTTCAAGGGAATTAAGTTCATGGGACACGTTGTACTTAAAAATCTTCACAAATCTTATGGCCAAAATGAAGTTATTCGCGGCATCGATTTAGAAGTTCAAGATGGCGAGTTTTTGGTCTTTGTGGGTCCATCTGGATGCGGAAAGTCAACGACTTTGCGAATGATTGCTGGACTGGAAGAAATTAGTTCTGGTGATCTCACCATAGACGGCGTTCAAGTAACGCACACACACCCAGCCGATCGGGGGGTTGCCATGGTCTTTCAAAGCTATGCGCTCTATCCTCACATGACGGTTGAAGAGAACATGGGCTTTTCTCTCAAAATGTCTGGCATCAAAGAAAAAGAACGCAAACTTCAAGTCCATCAGGCTGCAGAGGTTTTACGCATTGATCAGATGCTCAAAAAATATCCAAAAGAGCTATCAGGTGGTGAGCGTCAACGTGTCGCCATTGGTAGAGCCATTGTTCGAAAACCAAAAGTCTTTCTCTTTGATGAGCCCCTGTCCAACCTTGATGCTGCATTGCGTGTCAATATGCGCATCGAACTTTCAAGATTGCACAAAGAGTTGGGCACCACCATGATCTATGTCACGCACGATCAAGTGGAGGCAATGACCATGGGAGATCGAATTGCTGTTTTCAACAATGGGAACATAGAGCAGTTGGGTTCACCTTTGTCACTTTATGAGCAACCTTGCAATCAATTTGTGGCCAGCTTTTTAGGTTCGCCTCGCATCAACTTGATCGATAAACCTGATTTGGATTTTGCCTCTGAATGGATAAAGGCTTGGTGGGACTTGTATTCAGAAAATTTTTCAGAGAAGCCACATTGCATTGGTATTCGACCAGAACATATTGACATTGTTGAACCTACTCAAGGCCTACCAGCCACAATCGTACTGGGTGAACATTTAGGCGACTCCTCCATTTACCACTGCCAAGTTGATGGATTTGCAAACTTGATCAATGTCAAAATGAACTCTGACAAGAAATTTAAAAATCATGATGCAATTGGTTTGTTTTTTAACAAGAACCACATTCTAGGTTTTGACTCAAAAAGTCATCGAGTCAACTGATCTGCTTATTGCAAAAGCCCTGAGGGTGCATTTGCAATCTCAGGGCTTTTTTGTCTTCTTAACTTTTATTTGGACCAATACACTTTGTCAATGTAGATCTTAGTTCTGTCATTCGAGTTATTTGACTTGCCTGTTTTTTCATACCTGTCGGCAATGACCAATGGGTTAGTCACTTTGGTTAAATCTAATTTTGACTTACTCGCATCCGTCATGCCATAAGCCATGGCGCCGCGAGGGGTTATCGCGCTGATAGGTATGGAAACATTGCGCCAAGTTCCATCATTGACATAACCATACGGATTATTGGCAGGATCAACTGTGAGGTACACATCGTAAGCACTGCCCGCGGTTGTGGTGCCTGTTAAAAAACCAAACTCTATTTTTCCTGGATAAGTTGTCTTGATGCTGAAATTCAGGCTGCCCGTCGTGGCAAATTGTGAAAGGTCATCAGCAGAAGTTTGCAAGGCCGCAATCATGCCCCAGCCCCAACTTGTTGGTGCGGGTGTAATTTCTAATGAATTGGGGCCATCGCCAGTTGCAAAGCTGATAGAGCTACTGCCCGCATAAGCAGTTGCTGGGTTGTCCCAGCCAACCCACAAAATTGGCTCAGAAGGTCTGACTTCACCTGCAGTATTGATGTCCGAAAAAATAGTGTATCGATTGGCAGTGACGGTACCGTTACTCTGCGTGGGAATGTAGTAAAGGGCGTCTGCGGATGTGTAAGAACCAGATTCCCACGTGCTATTTGGATAAAGTGACTGCACAACATAACGCGCCTTGCGATCGACATTGAACAGACCCCATTTGTCGTCTGCTTTTTTCCAAGGCTCGTCAAACGCCTCGAAGTAGAAAATACTCTTTGGTTTTGCAGCTGCGCTGGAGTTGCTCCAAGCCGTTAAACGATCAAAATACATTTTCTGGTTGACAGGGTGTGCTCGGTAATTTTCACCGCCAGACGCTACCGCCTTCCATCCTGTTTCTCCAATCACAATGGGCGTATTGGTTAAGCCAAGGCTGTCCATATAAGACCTTACCGCATTGAAGTCACTTTTTGCTGCTGCGATAGCGGCATCCATCATGGCCTCTGCGCGCAGATTGGCTGGTTTATCAGTTTGCTGCCAGTTCCATTTGTTTGCGTCATGAACTGAGTCTGCCAGTGGATAAGTATGCATTGCCACAAAATCAACCGCATTCAAGACAGCTTTTGGGTCTTGGTTGTTGCTTGCCTTGGCAAAAAATGCCCAATTGTCGTCGGTGGTCACTGGCTGTGTAACTTGACTACGGACAGCGTTGATGTATTTGACCATGTCTGCAACAGAAACTGGATTGAATGACCAATTGACCATCGTTTCGTTGCCAACACTCAAAGCCAAAACGATGCTTTTGTAATTGTTGGCTAGGCTTACCGATCTAGCAATTTCTGCTTCATTGATCCCGCCAGGATTTCCAGATTGGATCCAGACGCCAAGCATCACTTTGATATCCAGATTGTTATTTTTAATGGTCTCTAATACCACCTTGGCCATTGCATCACTGCTGTTGAACAAGCGAATAAGTGTAAAACCGCCATCTTGCAGCAAGCGCAAATCTTGCAGGACATTGGCGGAGGTCACCAGTTCATTTTGAAAATTATTTCCGTCGGTGCTGGTACTGCGATAAGGAGAATACGAAACAGCTTTGCGCGTACCAAAATCTGCGCTCAAAGCGCGAACTTGCACGCCATTGGAAGGGACTACTCCCCCTCCTCCACAACCAATCAATACCAAAGCCATGCTCGCTACCATGAGTAAGGATAGGTAGCTTTTGATCAAATTCTTCATGTTCAATTTTTCAAAGTTATTCATGGTTGTGTTCCTCAATTTAGAACACGTAGACAGCGCCTAAGCCAGCCCAATTGCCGGTGCGAGTGACCCGCGAATCGACATTGGTGAAAGCAGAGTTAGAAGGCATTGACATTGGAGCCAAGCCAAGTCGTGCATAGTTAACCATTCCAACAAAGCCATAAACTTGGAAGCCTTGACGAACTTCATAACCTAAGCCCAATGTATTGATCAGAGCAGCATTGCTTTGTCCTCGCTCACTGGGATTTGAAGTACTGGCTTTGCCTAGGTAGGTCAGGCCGGTGTGTGCGGTCCACTGCCCCATTCTGTACCTGGCGCCAAGCATGGTATCGGCTGTTCTTGCAGCATAACCAGGATTAGGGACGCCATTGAGTTGGCCGTTCCAATTTACATTGAACATGTTGTTCCACTGCGCTTGCGCCCCCGGGACTGTGATCACAGCATATGCACCACTCCAGCGGTTGATGCGAATGCCACCAGATAGTTCAATTCTGGAATCAAGTTGATATCGGGCCATGACCATGGCGATGGATTGGCCAGAACCGCCTAGCTTGGGGTCGTCGGCTGCATGAGGAGTGAGGCTTGTGAAGGGTCCATGACTCCAAGCTTGAGGATTGCCATTTCGGGTGTCCTGGAACATGGCGTCAATGACCAAATCGCCTTTGTAATACTGCGCATAAAGTTCAAGAAACTTTGGCTTGTTAATTTTGAAATCGCGGTTTCCTTGGTCGTAACTGGCTTCAACAACCAAATCTCCTTGCGCCACATCAAATTTTCTCGATGTATATCTGACCGCCTTTGTCAGCAAGCCGTATCCTGCGCCACTTGATCCCCATACATTGGCCACGCCAATGTTGGTGCCATAAGGATAGTCCGCGATACTCCATGTTCTGGTGGTCATGGCACCGATTCTCAAACTTCCATAGTCATCATGACTGATCGCCATATTTTTTTCATACCAGAAGCTAGGAATGTCTTGCTTACCATCGCGCCATCTTTGGCTGACCAAGGCATTGAATTTGTAGCCCCGACCTAGGTCATATTTCACGCCCAACCATGGCTGGAACAAAGTGACATTTTCATTGGCGGTGCCGTAAGGCTTGCCCACGACCAAATCATCGGCCCAAATTCTTTGTTTGTCCTCAAGTGGATAAAGTTGGCATTCATTGCAGTAATTACTGCCTCTTTGAACTTCTGCTTTTGCAAATCCAGTGAGGCTAAACATGCCCTCTGGACCAAAGTCAATGGCATAACTAGATGCACCAGTGAAAAGCATGAGGGCCAATGCGATGGATTGGAATCGCGAGCTATTGCGTGCGGCATTTGGCAAGATTTGATGTGTCATAGTTTCACTAATTTGAAAGCGCTTTCATAATCTTAAATTGTGAGAGATTTACCGTCAATGACCGCACACCCTCGTTTACCCTTAAATTTCAATAAAACGCCAATTTTTATGAGCTTTTCTAGCTTTTTGAAAGCGCTTTCATTATGATTCGTTTGCTTCAAGATAGATTGACAAAATAGGTAGGAACATGACCCTCACACGTTACTTGGCCTTAAGCGCATTGACTGCATCTGGTTTGTTTGGCTTTTTTTTGCCCCTGGAGGCTCAATCCCAGAATATCAATATTGGCGCGGGAAGTTATGTCCTAAATCCAAAGGGGCAAGATCCGCGCCCCCCTGCCGCACCCTTTAGAACCCCAGATTTATTGACCAAGGCCGCACCTACCAACCAATGGTATTCAACTCTCATTTTTCATGACAAACCTGAGGCTATCTTTGCTCATCCTTTGAGCGTCAAGCCAACGGAGTCTGGCATCGAAGTTTCTTTGCCAAAACAAGAGGTTGTGCCAACGGAGAGGCGAGATGTCGAAATACATTACGCTCACAAAAACCCCCTTCGAGTTTCCAGTTCAAGCTTGACACTTGGCAAGGCTAAACTTGCGCGGACAAGCGATTGGTCCATTGATATCAGCCAATCTCAGGGGCAAGATCAGCTTTTAGCCACTGTCACCCATGGCAGCCCTTATGTTTACTTTCAAGTCAACCGTGGCAATCTTCGGATCGACTTACCCGCTGAAGGTAAAAAAATAGACAGTCTTTCTGGACAATCATTGGCGCTCAAAGCACACCATTTGGTCTTAGAAGTGAACGGTCAATTTTTTGCGCTTTTCGGCCCTACAGGCTCAAAGTGGGAGGCATCGAATAATCGCTCTTGGGTCTTGTCATTGCCTGAGGAAAAAGGCTACCTGTCTTTGGCTGCATTACCCGACTCTTCTTTTGCTGCATTCAAATTACTCCAAGAGCATGCGTACGCTTTCGTCTCTGACACCAAAGTAAGTTGGGATTTCGATTCTGCGAAAAGCCAAGTCAAAACCCAATTCGATGTGACCAGCAAATTGATGGAGGGCATGCAGAAAGCCCCACTTCTGGGACTCTACCCACATCATTGGCATCAAAACGCAACCGTCAGTGACAAATTGGGACCAGTTTATGACACCATCAGGGGGCCCATTAAATTACTGGCAAGTAATTCGTTTGCAACCCAATTCACTTACAACGGATTCGTGCCCTTTTGGCCAGGCGTGAAAGATCCCCTTCAAGTCAAAGAACTGAGTGAGGTCACTAAAACAGACTTGAGAAACGCCAGGCGCATGATGCTTGAAATTGGCGTTGGGCCTTATTGGCAAGGTAAGGGATTACAGAGAATAGCCAAGCTCATGGATGTCGTAGAGCAGCAAGGCGACTTGGCCGCTCGCGATCAATTGCTTGCGACCTTAAAGACACGAATTGAGAAGTGGTTCTCAGGCAGAGACAACAAAACTTATTTTCATTTGGACAAGTCTCTTGGTGCCGTCATTGCCTATCCTGAAGAATATTTCAGCATTTCACAAATGAATGACCATCATTTCCACTATGGCTATTGGATCCGAACAATGGCCGACATTGCCTTGCGCGATCCAGCTTGGGCAAGCCCTTCGCAATGGGGTGGCATGGTTGACTTATTGATTGCAGACATAGCCACCAGCGAACGCGGTAGATCAGACTTTCCTTTCTTGCGTAACTTTGATCCTTACGAAGGTCACTCATGGGCTTCGGGAGTTGGGCTGGGTGAGCATGGCAACAATCAAGAGTCATCCTCAGAAGCCATCAACGCATGGGCAGGGCTCATTCAGTGGGGTGAACTAACTGGCAACACGCAACTCAGAAATTTAGGCTTGTACCTTTACACAACAGAAATTGAAGCCATCCACCATTACTGGTTTGACAGCCAAGGGGTTGTTTTTCCAAAGGCCTATAAAAATGCAGAGGTCAGCATGGTTTTTGGTGGCAAATACTCACACAACACTTGGTGGACAGATGAGCCACGACAAATCAAAGGGATTAACTTGCTTCCCATCACCACGGCTTCGATGTACCTTGGGCGAGCACCTCATCATGTCAAGCGAAGCGTGGCCACACTGGGGCCTGAAACTGCCGTGTTTGCTGCAAGAGGAAAATATGCAAACCCGCCTGATATTTGGCAAGACATTTTTGCCAAATACTTAGCCCTTGCGGATCCAAAGCAAGGTCTTGATTCTTGGAAACGTTGGGGCTCATTTGAACTAGGTGATACGCGGAGTCATGCATTGCACTGGCTCTACAGCCTTAACGACATGGGCATTCCAGATTTCAGTGTCACAGCCAACACCATCTTTTATTCAGTCTTTAAAGACGCTACTGGGCGTAAAACATATTTGGCGTTCAACGCAGGAAAATCTGACCTGAGGGTTCAATTCAGTGATGGTAAATCCATGACTGTGCAACCAGGAATTTTGCTGCGTGAGAATTAACTTTTTCAGCCTGCTGGTGGTATTGGCCATGATTTCTTTAACTTCATGTGGGGGCGGCAATCAAGCTGTTTCGCAGAATTCTGAGCCATCGACAATTGCAGTGAATGTCTCGCAGACATCGCCAGCCAATTCTTCTAGCAAGCCTGGTTGGACCCTTGTTTGGTCAGACGAGTTTGAAACAAACGGCTTACCAGATCCTACAAAATGGGCTTTTGACACTGACCGGAATAGAGCGGGTTGGTATAACAATGAAAAGCAGTATTACGCAGCCAATCGGCTAGAAAATTCTCGTGTTGAAAACGGCAAATTAATCATCACGGCTCGCAAGGAAAGGCTTATAACCGCTGCAGATTATGGTGGCCAAAACTACACATCGGCACGGCTGGTGACCCGCGGCTTGGCCAGTTGGACTTATGGTTTTTTTGAAATTCGCGCCAAAATGCCCTGCGGGCAAGGGACATGGCCAGCTATTTGGACCCTGGGTGTTGGCGGATCCAAAGGCATGGTTTGGCCAGACGATGGCGAAATAGACATCATGGAGTTTGTCGGTAGTAAACCGACTGAGGTTTTTGCCACAGTGCACACCAAAAAATACAACTGGCAAGGCGGAACACCGCCTGCTTCATTCAGCGCTTCAGTGCCTGATGCATGCACCGCATTTCACAATTACCAATTGACCTGGACGCCTGAAAAAATCAGCATTGGCGTCGACGATCGTATCTATTTCGATTACATCAACCCGAAAAATGGAGATCCTCAGGCCTGGCCTTTTGACCGACCACAATATTTGTTGTTGAACATTGCCATCGGAGGTGATTTAGGCGGGAAAGTTGACGACAGCATTTTCCCAGTGGCATTTCAAATTGAGCATGTTCGTGTTTATAAAAATTAGACAGAACACTTCTGTGTTCGAAATCGAGCTACTCAACTCGGCTTTGTCCAGGCAACATCACTAGGGAAAATCCCTAGGCCAATTTGATTGCAAATTGAACATGGCAAATTTATGATCTTGAAAGCGCTTTCAGATAGCGCTTTCATCTTATGCGTATCTGTATCTGTCATTATTTGGAGACTCTCATGAATTTCATTTCAAACCGGTGGCTACTTTCAGCAGCTTCAATTTCTGTGGCAGCACTCTTAGCCGCTTGCGGTGGCTCCAGTACCCCACCACCCGTTGCGCAGGCAACGCTTGTAGCGGTTGCAACACCTAGCTCCTTTCTCACCACAGGCAGCTCCACTTTGAGCACGACAGGTGGCAGTGGTACAGGTGCTGTGACTTATGCAGTGGCATCAGGTACTTGCACCATTTCAGGTTCCACCTTGTCTGCCACTGCAGCTGGCACATGTACAGTCACCGCCAAAAAAGCCGCTGACACAAGTTATTTGGAAGCGACATCAGCCGCTGTGAGCGTCACTGTCACTTTGCCGTACGCCGCTTTAACGGTTGTTCAAGAACAAACAGCGACTCAAAATTCATATGTTGCTGGTGATGCACCTGCCAATGCAGGTACAGCTTTACCAGGCAACAATTTGACTGGTAGCTACGCTTGGAATCAAGGCGGTAACGACTGGTGGGCTGGTGTTGGAACTGATTCAGTTTACAAAGGCATTGGTGCTCCAGCTAATGCTGGCGCCGGTGTTGGGGTTTATGTCAAAGGTGCAGGCACCACAACATGGTCTATTGATGGCGCTACATCGATGACTGTCGGACTTGGAACCAACCCAGAATGTGTGGGCATTTGCAAAGCAACCATCATCTTGAAATCGACCACCACCGATTGCATTGCAACCATCAAGACTCCCATCACGATATTGACGGAAAAAGTTAATACGGGTACCAGCAAAACACAAGTCAATGGTGCAGTGCCCACTTACACTTCCACATTAACTGATGCCAATTGGACTGTGTCTGGTTGCTCAGCCAACACAATGACCGCATTCAAAGCCCTGCGTGTCAATGAAGTTCACGCTCAGTTGTTGCAAGCCAATATGCAATCAACAACGCCCACTGGTGGTCCTTACCCCAATGGTGTTAATTTGGGTGCCATCAAGTTCCAATAAGCTGAACTTGAATTTTGCGAGTCTCCTTCAAGAGACTCCATAAACAAAAAAACCTACCGAAATAATTCGGTAGGTTTTTTTTCATCTCATTTAGCAGCCGGCTTGGGTTTCTCCCCAACTGCCTTGTTCAAGCAAACAATCTTGGCAGGCTTTTCTTTGTATTCAAACTTGCTGCATCCCTCACCTGCCTCCTTCTTCTCGACTGGCTGAGGCAAAGAGTCTGGCGTTGATTTCGGCCGCGTGATGCGTTCTGGTACTGCTGACCGTTCCACCGATTTTTTGTCATCCCCTTTTTTAGGGGGATCGCTCGCATGGGCATTCAATGCGAACAAGGTGACCAATACAAACACGAATTTCATGAGTTCCTCACAGTTCAGTTTTTGAACCATGCCTGATTTTGATCCAATTCGTTAAAGAGAACAACTAAGGTCAAGGCTATCATTTGGAAAACACGGCCTATGCTTCCCATTGAAACACCTCTTCTAAGGGTCTTCCTAAAGCCTCCGCAATTCTAAAGGCCGACTCCAAGCTGGGCGAGTATTTACCGACCTCAATGGCCGCAATGGTTTGCCGGGTCAGGCCCACTTTCTCCCCCAACTCGGACTGCGTCATTTCTTGCGATAAGAAGCGCAATGTTTTGACTTGATTGGTCAAACGTGATTTAGACATGAATGCCATTTCGATAAGCCCGCACAATCATGGCTGAATGGACAATCTCAGCCACCACAATGGCAAAGAAGCTGGTATCAATCATCTCCCAACGCGTAGCGCTGAAAGGCAATACAAAACCCACGACGATCATGCCAAGTATGAGGACCTGATACGCAACCGCCGAAGCACGTGACTCAATTAATTTGTCACGCTCATCGACCAACTTTTGATCCTGCACAAGAGCTTGCCTCACGTTAAACAATTTCACGCTAAGCGCAATGACAGACATGAACACAAGTGGAACTGCCAGGGTGGCCAAACGATTTAAGTCATAGGAGCTGAAAGCCCAGTCGACATCTTTGCCAAGTAAAAAGTAAAGGGAAGGCGCTGTGACCAGACAGGCCAACCAAACCCAAGCGGTTCTTTCATTTGGATGCATGTTGAACTTTCAAAGACAATTACAATGTTATATTTTTATAACATTAAATTATAATTTTCTTACATAAAGTTAATATTTTTTAACATTAAGCCAATTTTTTGCAACATAAATTTTGAAGCTTTCCAATCATTGCAAAAGTCTGAATCCAAAAACACCGCTGCACCCGTCTAATGCAAATTAAATCAAGGAGAACCGCATGGATTTTGGAACCACACTGAAGCACCTAGCCCCTTTCGCAATTCCACTGCTGGCGCTTTGTATCCCCATCATTGCCATCATCATGGCAGGCGTTGTGCGCATCAAGCGCCATCAGCAATTGCACGAAACCATTCGGCAGATCACTGAAAAAGGCATGGCGGTTCCCGAAGATCTCATTAAAGCTGTGGTCTCCGACAACACGAGCCCGCCCAAGAATTGGTCCCCCGCTTCGCAATTGCGGTCGGGCATCATCAACATTTCAATTGGCCTTGCTTTGATGGCTCTCTTGTTTGCCACCGACCCTTCGGAGATGTTGTGGTGGGGCGTGGGTGCTGTCCCCTTCATCATCGGCCTTGGATTTTTGGTCATATGGAAAATTGAGTCGAAAAAATCTTAATCGAATGCCGTCTTCAAAATTTAGCGCATGACATGCCCGCCGTCGCCTACGGATGAAGACCTTGTCCGCATGGCGCGCCTTGAGCCTCAGAGCAAAGCCTTCGCTTTGCTCATCCAGCGCCACCAATCGAGACTGCGACTTTACCTGCGCAGTCTGTGTGGCAACAACGCGTTTGCCGATGAGCTTGCCCAAGAAACACTGCTCAAAGTGCATCGATCCTTGAGCCAATTTATGTTTGAGTCCAGCTACAAAACTTGGCTAATGACAGTTGCACGAAATACTTTCCTAGATCAAGCCCGTCTCGCCAGCTATACATTAAATAATTCTCTTCGTGCTCCTGCCCAAGAGCAGGGATTAGAAAGAGCCAATGAGAGTGCATCGTCTACAGAAAACAGGCAAATCTTCATCATTGATTTGAACAGGGCCATGAAAAACCTCAGCCCAGCAGAACGAGAGGTTATTGCACATTGTTATTTTGCAGACCTCTCTATGGATGAAACTGCCCGTGTTTTGAATATGCCACTCGGAACTGTCAAAACTCATTCGAATCGAGCACTGATCAAGCTAAGAAGTGAGTTGCAAGCTTGGAAGATCAATGATTCACACTAAGGAGCAAAGTATGGAAGACCAGTCAAACCCAGTTTTTGATCTTTGGTTGAAAGATCAAATTGCCTTGATTCAACTGGATGACAGCAAATTTACACAACAAGTACTGATAAAAATTCAAGCATCAGAGCTGGAAACAGCAACGCCTTCAGAGCGGTGGACAAATGGATCTTGGATGCTTTGTGTCGTGATGCTGGGCAGCATTCTTGCTCAATACCTCGCACAAATCGATACCGACACATTCACAGGACCTGTTGCCGAAAGTTTGATCCTGTTCATTGCCATGTCAGGGGCCGCTTGGCAGTGCCAGCTCACAAGTGAGCAGCTTTAGCGCTCGCACCACCGAACAAATACTTGCATTTCAAGTTTGATTCGTTTGAAAAGTCCAATTGCACGCATCATTGAATGCCCTGTTCTAATGAAAAGGCGTTCAGATGGAAATCCATCACTCCAGCAACTCACCCGCGCTCACTGAGGCGCCTGTCGTTCACTATCTGCAGCAAACATGGGAAATTGCAGCGCTACTTAGAGCCTCAGACATTCATTTCGAACCCTTCGAAAACTTTTATCGAGTGCGCTTGCGCGTCGATGGCGTATTGCAAGACATCCCTGCGCCACCGTTTGAATTCAAAGACCAAATCGCCTCGCGCATCAAAGTCTTGGCGCGTCTCGACATTGCAGAAAAACGCTTGCCGCAAGACGGGCGCATGAACCTCGGGCTTCAAAATTCAAAGCGTCTGAATCTGCGGGTGAGCACTTTGCCCACCCTCTTTGGCGAAAAAATTGTGGTGCGTGTCTTATCAACCGATTTGGCCAAACTCAATTTGGACCATTTGGGTTACAACCCTTCCGACAAGCAAAAACTCCTGCACGCCATCCAAAAACCGCACGGCTTGGTCTTGGTCACGGGTCCTACAGGCTCAGGAAAATCTCAATCTTTGTATGCCTGCCTGAATTTACTCAACCGCGCCGAAGTCAACATTGCCACAGTAGAAGACCCTTCTGAAATTCAACTTCCCGGCATCAACCAGGTCAATGTGAAGGAAAGAATTGGCCTGAATTTCGCCACCTCTCTGCGTGCTTTTTTAAGACAAGACCCCGATATCTTGATGGTGGGAGAAATCAGAGACCACGAAACAGCCGATATTGCCATCAAGGCTTCGCAAACAGGGCATTTGGTCTTGTCTACTTTGCACACACAAGACGCGCCCAGTGCTTTGGTGCGCCTTCTAAACATGGGCATGGCCTCCTACAACTTGGCATCCAGCATCAGCCTCATTTCTGCGCAACGTTTGGTTCGCCGCTTGTGTGTGCACTGCCGAAAACCCATGGTGGTTTCGGCCCATTTGCTCAAAGAGTTAGGCCTGCAATCCATCAGTCATCAAGCCACTGCGCAGCATCATTTCCATTCGGCAGAAGGATGCTCTCAGTGCTACAAGGGCTATTGGGGGCGCATTGGTCTGTTCCAAATGATGCCTATCACTGCCGCTCTGCAGCATTTGATTTTGCAAAATGCGAGTCGTCAAGAGTTGACAATCCAAGCTGAAAAAGAAGGCGTCTGTTCACTGCGCCATGCTGGACTTTTGCAAGCTTCTCTGGGCATCACTTCTTTGGCCGAAGTTCTGGCGCATACCGATGTCCCTTGATGCAGCACTCTCTCGGGCTGCGGCCAGGCGAGAACCCTCAGCCGTTCGCACCTATGCCAGCAAATCCGTGCCAGCCAAAACCTTGAGCGTTTTCACGCGGCAGTGGTCGGCACTCATGAGTGCCGGCATTCCACTCTCTCAGGCTTTTGAATTGCTGAGTCAAAGCATTGTCGGAACACGGGCTACGCAAAAAACTTTTGCTGCCACCTTGCAATCGCTTCGCGATGAAGTCAACGCGGGTCAATCGCTGCACAGTGCTTTTCAAAAACACCCTCAAATCTTCAATCAGCATTACTGCAGTTTGTTGTCTGCGGGTGAGTCCGCGGGCATCCTAGACAGTGTTTTAGATCGCTTGGCCGATACCCTAGAAGCCCAGGCCGCTCTGAAAGCGAAACTCAAAAATGCGCTCATCTACCCAGCAAGCATTCTGACCATTGCCCTGTTGGTTTTGGTGGTGATTTTGCTTTGGGTTGTTCCGGTCTTTGAAGATGTTTTCAAAAGCATGGGCGCGTCATTGCCTTGGGCCACGCAAAAGTTAATCGATCTGAGCTTTTGGCTGGGGCATTGGGCAGGTGCTCTGGCTGGAGCTGTCTGTGTTTTTATGGCCTTGCTGCGTTGTTCGCATCAAAAATCTATGCACTTTCAAATCAATTTTGAAAAAATGGTCTTTGCCACCCCCGTCTTGGGGCCTTTGCTGCTCACCGCCATGGCCGTGAAATGGTCCCAAACTTTGTCTGCTCTGCTAAAGGCGGGTATTCCACTCGCTGAAGCGCTTCCGCCCGCATCGGCTGCCACTGCCTCACCCAATTTAGCCCAGGCCACGATTGAATTGACGCAGCGCATTCAAGAGGGGCACAGTTTGAGCAAGGCCATGTCAGAATCCAAGCTGTTCTCTGCCATGACCATTCAGATGTGCGCCATTGGTGAAGAAACTGGGTCGCTCGACGCAATGCTTCAGCGTGCCGCCAAACTCATGGAGTCCGATGTGAATCAACAAATTGGCAACCTCTCCACCCTGCTCGAGCCCCTCATCATGGTGCTGCTGGGCTCCCTCATTGGCGGTATTTTGTTGGCTCTGTATTTGCCCATCTTTAACTTAGGACAAGTCTTTTGATCACACCCACTGCATGGCCCCAACTGTGGCAGCCTCCAGGCGCCATGGGTTGGGTGTTGCCCAACGTGGCAGAGGTCAATATTCCACATATCGTGTTGTTTGCCGCCCTTGGATTGGTCATCGGCAGTTTTCTCAATGTGCTCATCTACCGCTTGCCCCTCATGATCCTGCAGACTGAAGAACCTGAAGCTGCTTCTTTCAATCTCAAAACGCCGCGGTCACACTGCCCGCACTGTCAACACCAGCTTGTCTGGTATGAGCTCATTCCTGTGCTGTCCTATGCTTTGAGCCTAGGACGATGCAGGCATTGTCAGCAGCCAATTTCATGGCGCTACCCACTGGTGGAAATTCTCACTGCTGGTTTGTTCTGCTTGTGTCTGCTCAAATTTGGCTTTGCTGGGTCGGCTCTGTTAGCTGGCGCCTTTTGCGCCATGCTTTTGGCCCTTGCCTGGATTGATGCAGAAACCTTCTTGCTTCCTGATGTACTAACGCAAGCGCTTCTTTGGGTGGGCCTCATTGGCAGCGCCATGTCCCTCACCCCTACCCCCCTCCTGCATTCGCTCTCGGGCGCAGTCCTTGGCTATGGGCTTCTTTGGTTGGTCAGTTGGGGCTTTGAGCAGCTTGCCGGCAAAGAAGGCATGGGCCAAGGCGATCTCAAACTGTTGGCGGGACTTGGCGCTTGGGTGGGCGTTTGGAGCCTGTTGCCGCTGCTGCTGCTGGCCTCCATTTCAGGGCTGATTTTTGGGGTCAGTCAAAAAATGAGGGGGCAACTGGGCCACAATGGGCACTTCGCTTTTGGACCTTTTTTGGCCTTTTCTGGATTCGCATGTTTCTTTTTAGGCATTTCTATGGGAGCTTGATCCGTTGAGCCGCAAGCCACTTCGACTGGGCCTCACCGGCGGCATTGGCAGCGGCAAAAGCACGGTGGCGAGCATCTTGGCGCGCGCTGGTGCTGCGGTCATGGACGCCGATGCCATTTCCAGGTCTTTAACGCAGCCAGGGGGCAGAGCCATTCCAGCCATCTTGGCCGAATTTGGCGAGACATTGATCAGCCCCGATGGCGCCATGGACCGAGAGGCCATGCGCGCACTGGTTTTTTCAAACCCCTCCAGCAAACGCCAACTTGAAGCCATTGTTCACCCTTTGGTTGGGCAAGTTTTCCAGGAACAAAGCAAGGCCGCCGTGGCGGCTGGCCACCCCTGTTTGGTCTATGACGTGCCCCTTTTGGTTGAGTCTGGCGACCGATGGCGCCGCCAAGTCGACTGGGTTTGCGTGGTCGACTGTGAAGTAGAAACCCAAATTCAGCGGGTCATGGCCCGAAATCAACTTGGCCGCGCCGATATTGAGCGCATCATTTCTCAGCAGGCCAGCCGTCAACAGCGGCTCGCCTGTGCCGACGCGGTCATTTTCAACGAGGGCATCGATTTAGCGCATTTGGAGCACTTGGTGCATGAAATGATGGCTCGCTTCGGGCTATGATCTTGCCACTGAAAGACGCAGCGTGATACTTTACGAATACCCCCTCAACGAACGCACTCGAACCTATTTGCGTCTGCAACATTTGTTTGCGCGCTTCAACCAATTGAGTCAGCGATCCGAAGCCCTGGATCACCATTACGCACTTTCCACGATTTTTGAAATCATGGAGGTTGCTTCTCGATCAGAACTCAAATCAGAAATTCTCAAAGACATCGAGCGGCACAAACAGCAACTCAATGGATACCGTGGCAACCCCTCTATTTCAGAGCAAGCGCTCGACCTGATCATTGAGCAACTTGAGCAGCGCTTTGACTCGCTCAACAACATGGTTGGGAAAATGGGCAGCGCCTTAGGTGAAAGTGAGTTTCTCAACAGCATTCGAAGCCGCTCAGCCATTCCTGGCGGCACCTGCGAATTTGACTTGCCGGCCTACCATGCCTGGCAACACCATGCACCCGATTCACGGCAGGCAGATTTGTACAACTGGTCACAACACTTTGCGCCTTTGGCCAAAGCCATTCAACTCATTCTCAAAATGATGCGCGAATCTGGTAGCACCCAGAAGGTCATGGCCACCAGCGGCCAGCTTCAACAAAATTTGCCACAAGGTCGCAACTTTCAATTGCTGCGCTTGCGCATCGATGATAGCTTGAACCTCACGCCTGAAATCAGCTGCAACCGTTTGTTGGTCGTCATCCGTCTCATGCAACAACAAGGCGATGGCAAACTGCTTGCCAGCAAAGAAGACACTCCCTTTGAAATGACACTCTGCTCTTAAAAGTAGACGCTTTTGAATCTGATGAGCGAGCCATCTGCCAAGCCCAAACAAGTGAAATGTCCCACCTGTGGTGGCCCCAGTTTGTTCAGCTCACAAAATGCTTATCGCCCATTTTGCAGCGCGCGCTGCAAGGGCATTGATCTGGGTGCTTGGGCCAATGAGAGCTTCAGAGTGCCAGAAGACACGCCCCCCGATCAAGAAAATTATGGCGACCCTAAGTTGCAGTAACAAGGGCTTAGCTTGCAGCCTGATGCGTGTCACCCACAAAGCCACTTTCTTCGGCCAACCAAGTTAGAACAGGCACGGTGCCAGGCAATACAGGCA
>JAPLPO010000112.1 GCA_026400155.1 Burkholderiales bacterium
GTGAGTTTGTCAATTCGCATCTGAATCTCCTATGCTCTTCATTTTGGGCCGATCAGGGTATTTTTCAAGTGCTGAAGTCAATTGAGTCCGACAAAGCCACTCTGGCCCTAAAATAAGCCCATGAACATTCACCAGATGTCAGTCCAATATGACGAACGTCAAGACCGCTTGTCGCTTCGGGTGAGCAACCAGGACAACCAAGAATTCAGACTTTGGCTCACTCGGTCCATGACGCTGAGATTGCTGCCACACCTGCAAGCCTCTGTGGTTCGACTGGAAGCGCGCGACCCTCAAGTGATGGCCACAGACACCACAGCCCAGCAAATGTTGGCTGATTTGAAACGTGAAAAGTTTCTGGCCAAAGCAGATTTTTCCACGCCATTTGTTTCTGAAAATCGCAAGCTTCCGCTGGGTGAGACGCCCATGCTGGTCACCGATGTCCAACTCAATCTTCACAACAGCGGCAGCCTGGTTTTGTTGTTTCAAGACAAAAGCGGCGACAGCGCCAGCGGCGCCTCGTGTGAGTTCAATTTACAAGCCGCATTGCTGCATGGGCTATTGCACCTGATTGAGCAATCCTTGAAGAAGGCGCAGTGGCAGCAACCCGATTTCTCGCAGCGCGCTGAGCACCTTGAATCGCCGCATTCTGAGCGCCCCACCTACAGGCACTGAAACGCCCTTCAGGTTCAGGTTCGGTTGCGAGATTGAATGCCCCATCGCGCCAGCGCTTCGTCGTCACTCACGCGGGCGTCAACCCACTTTGCTCCCTCGGGGGTGGCTTCTTTTTTCCAAAACGGCGCCTGTGTTTTGAGGTAATCCATGAGAAATTCACAGGCCTTGAAACTTTCGCCTCGATGGGCAGACGAGACCGCCACCAAGACAATTTGATCGGCAGGTTTTAAATCACCCACACGGTGAATAACATGGGCTTGATAAAAATCAAAGCGTTGATGCGCTTCGTCAATCATGGCTTCGATGGCCGCCTCTGTCATCCCTGGATAGTGTTCAAGCGCCATTGAAACAATTTCATCGGCAGCCTTGCCAGACAGCAAACGGGTGTCGCGCACCGTGCCCACAAAACTGCAAATGGCGCCGACCCTCAAATCGCCAGCCCGCAACTGATCCAAGACCTGGGAGACATTGAAGTCTTCAGTTTGTATGACTACTCGGGCCGTCATGATTCAGCCGCCTGTGACTGGCGGAAAAAAAGCCAACTCGGCATTTTCTTGAAGCAGCGCATCTTCTTCAACCATGACCTGATTGAGTGCCAATCGAACTGAGCGCTCTCGGCTCAAACAGGCATAAGCACCGCCCCGCACCAGCAATTCATCGCGCACGTCCCCAGCACAGGCAGCGGATGTATGCAGGTCTTCTTGCGATTGACCAATGGCCTCGCGCAGCGACGCAAAGTAACGAACTGTGATTTTCATTGCAACCACTCTGAGAAAGGGTAGAAACGCACCGAATCGCCAGATTGAATGGGATTTGAGCCAGGGTTGTCCACCACGCCATCGCCCCAAACCACGGAGGTGAGAACGCCAGAGCTTTGATTGGGAAACAAATCCAAACCGCCTTGCGCATTGCGTTTGACACGCAAAAATTCTCGGCGTTTGTCGGGCTTGGGCAAATTGAAGTCTGCCCTCATTTGCAAAGGCTCGACTTGAACTGAACTCACACCTTGAAGGGCCAACAAGAAAGGTCTGACCAACAGTTGGAACGTGACAAAGCTTGATACGGGATTGCCGGGCAAACCCATGAAATAGGCAGAGTGACTGGAGGCCTGAGATTGAAGAAAGCCAAACGCAAAGGGCTTGCCAGGCTTCATGGAAATTTGCCACAAATTCAGGCCGCCAAGGGCCTCAACGGCAGGCTTCACATGGTCTTCTTCCCCAACCGATACGCCGCCGCTGGTTAACACCAAATCGTGGTGGTCTGCAGCATCTCTGAGCACTTTCAGGGTGGCGTCAAATCGATCTGGCACGATGCCCAAATCGGTAACCTCACAGCCAGCTCGCACTAACAAGGCTCGCAAGAAAAAACGATTGGAGTTGTAAATGGCGCCGGGTCGCATGTTTTCAGGCAATACATCGCCAGGCATGACCAGTTCATCGCCTGTTGAAAACAAGGCAACCCGCGGTTTGCGCGTCACTTTCAATTTGGCAGCGCCAATGCTTGCAGCCAAACGGCATGTCGGTTTGAACATTGCCAGCCTCTACGGCTTGCGTGTCCTCTTGCATGACCACTGCATTGGCACCTTCTGGAATGGGGGCCCCCGTGAAAATGCGAGCAGCCTCGCCCTGCCCTAAAGCATGGCCATGGTGACCTGCAGGAATTCTTTGCGTGACTTGAAGACGCGAGCCCAATTGAGCAACATCTTCAATGCGCAGTGCATAGCCGTCCATGGAAGAATTGTCTTGCGGCGGTACTTGCAACTGAGACACCAAGTCTTCAAACAACACACGGCCATCGGCTTCAAAGGTGTTGACCCAATCGGTTTGGGTCAATACGGTCACATCTTTCAAAACCAAGCTCAAGGCTTCGTCTAAAGACATCAAGGGGGCACGCTTGGCAGCCTTGTCGGTAGTCATATCACTCAATCGCAATGCTGAACAATGTACGCCTTGACGGCATCTACAGATTTGGGCATGAGCTTGACACGCTTGGGCAAGGCTTCGATGCCTTCGAATTTGGCGGGACGATCTGGTTCAAGGCCCAAGGCCTCCACCAAAGTGGCTGCAAACTTGATTGGCAAAGCTGTTTCAAGCACCAGCATGGGCACTTCAGCTTGTGCCAATGGCACGGCCACCTTCAGGCCATCGGCTGTGTGGGTGTCAATCATGATGTGGTTGTCTGTATAAACATCCTGAATGGTTTTCAGACGATCTGCATGGGTGCTTCGGCCACTTAAGAAACCGTAATGGCTTTTTGCTTGTGCAAACAGAGGGTCTTGGCCCAAATTGAATTGACCCGTTTGACTCAATTGGTCTTGAAATAAATTTTTCACCCGCGTTGCATCACGTTGCAGCAAGTCAAACACAAAGCGTTCAAAGTTGCTGGCTTTCGAAATGTCCATAGACGGGCTGGAAGTTTCGTGCGTATCGGCCGTTCCGCGTACGCGGTAGACACCCGTTTTGAAAAACTCATCGAGCACATCATTTTCGTTGGTGGCCACCACAAGGTGCGCAATGGGCAAACCCATCATGCGGGCAACGTGTCCTGCACACACATTGCCGAAGTTGCCGCTTGGCACACTGAAGCTGACTTTTTGTGTGTCGTTTTGGGTGGCTTGAAAGTAGCCTGCGAAGTAGTAAACCACCTGCGCCAACAAACGGGCCCAGTTGATGGAATTGACCGTGCCAATTTTGTATTTGCGCTTGAACTCCAAATCGTTGCTTACGGCCTTCACAATATCTTGGCAATCATCGAACACGCCTTCAATGGCGATGTTGTGAATGTTGGCATCGAGCAAGCTGAACATTTGCGCTTGCTGAAAAGGGCTCATTCGACCTTCAGGGCTGGTCATGAAAACTCTCACCCCTTTTTTGCCACGCATGGCGTACTCGGCAGCGCTGCCTGTATCGCCCGAGGTTGCGCCCAAGATGTTGAGTTCAGCATGGCGACGTGTGAGTTCGTACTCAAACAAATTGCCAAGCAACTGCATGGCCATGTCTTTGAAGGCCAAGGTGGGGCCATTGGACAGCGCTTGCAGGTAAACAGTAGCGCCCAATGCGGCTTTGGTTTGAAGGGGCTTCAGGGGCACAATTTCGCGTGTGCCGAAAATGGCTTCGGTGTATGTTTTCTCGCACAAGGCGCGCAAGTCGGCGGAAGGAATGTCATCGATGTACAAAGACAAAACTTCGTAAGCCAATGCGGCATAGCCCTGTGCACTGAACACCTGACGCAAACGGCCCAACTGCGCTGGCGATATTTGCGGATATGTTTCGGGCAGATACAAGCCTCCATCGGGCGCCAAGCCTTCAAGCAAAATTTCGCAAAATCTTTTGCGATCTGCATGACCGCGAGTGGACAAATATCGCATCAGTTCAGCTCTTCCTTGCGAATTTTGGTGATGGGTGCCATGACTGTGGGCAAAGCTTGCATTTGCGCCAACACGTCGTTCATCCTACCTTCGCGGGTGTCGTGTGTGAGGATGATCACATCCGTTTGGTTCTCACCCGCTTGGCTCACCTGGTCTGCTTCACGCTGAAGGACAGCATCAATGCTGATGTTGGCTTCGGCCAACAAGCCTGTGACTTTGGCCAGCACACCCGCCTCATCGGCCACACGCAGACGCAGGTAGTAGCTGGTGACCACATCGGCCATGGGCAAAATTTTCAAACTGCTCATGGCATCGGGCTGGAAGGCCAGGTGCGGAACCCGGTTCAATGGGTCGGCAGTGTGCAAGCGCGTGATGTCGACCAAATCGGCAATCACCGCACTGGCTGTGGGCTCTGACCCAGCGCCTTTGCCGTAGTACAGGGTGGTTCCCACGGCATCCCCTTGCACCATGACAGCATTCATGGCGCCTTCTACGTTGGCAATCAAGCGCTGAGTGGGTACCAAGCTGGGGTGAACGCGAAGCTCAACGCCTGCTTCAGTGCGCTTTGTTATGCCTAGCAATTTGATGCGATAGCCCAACTGCTCAGCGTATTTGATGTCGGCGGCGCCCAATTTGGTGATGCCCTCGATATAGGCCTTGTCAAACTGAACGGGAATTCCAAACGCAAGGGCACTCATGAGTGTGACCTTGTGTGCAGCGTCTACGCCTTCAATGTCGAAGGTGGGATCGGTCTCTGCATAACCCAAGCGCTGAGCTTCTTTGAGGACCACATCAAAGTCCAAACCTTTGTCGCGCATTTCGGAAAGAATGAAATTGGTGGTGCCATTGATGATGCCTGCTACCCACTGAATGCTGTTGGCCGTCAAACCTTCACGCAAGGCTTTGATGATGGGAATTCCACCAGCCACCGCGGCTTCAAAAGCCACCATCACGCCTTTGGCATGAGCTGCTGCAAAAATTTCTGTGCCATGAACAGCCAGCAAAGCCTTGTTGGCCGTGACCACATGCTTGCCTGCTGCAATGGCTTCCAAAACCAAGCTCTTGGCAATGCCATATCCCCCGATGAGCTCCACCACAATGTCAATTTCGGGATTGGCAATGATTTGACGCGCATCGCTGACCACTTTGATCTGAGGTCCAACCAAGGATTGCGCCTTGGCCACA